>NZ_JTKZ01000210.1:0-21068 GCF_000799035.1 Delftia sp. ZNC0008 | reverse complement strand
CGCGGCGCCGCCATCCTCTGTCGCAAGGGCCTGTCGCCGAGGGCCGCCGCGCCCTGGTGCAGGACATAGAAACCGAGCGCGAGCTGCTGGGCGACCTGCGCGAGAAGTCGCATGTCATCGACACCAGCCACCTGCGCTCGTCCCAGCTGCAAAGCTATATCAAGGAGCTGATTGCGGCCCCGGTGGGCCAGATGACGCTGGTCTTCCAGTCCTTCGGCTTCAAGCACGGCCTGCCCTCGGATTCCGACTATGTGTTCGATGTGCGCATGCTGCCCAACCCGCACTACGAACCCCAGCTGCGCCCGCTGACCGGCATGGATGCGCCCGTGGCCGAGTTCCTGCGCCAGCAGCCCGGCGTGGACCAGATGCGCCGCGACATCCAGCAGTTCCTGGAATCCTGGCTGGACATGATGGCCAGCAACCACCGCAGCTATGTCACCGTGGCCATCGGCTGCACGGGGGGCCAGCACCGCTCGGTCTTCCTGGTCGAGGAACTGGCGCGGCACTTCGCCCCGCGCTGGCCCACGCTGTGCCGGCACCGCTCGCTGGACAGCCGGCCCACCCCCAAGCCTGCCGACCTGCTTGCGCACGACATCTGAAGCGCCAGGGTCCGCTCCCGGAGTACTGCGATGCAAGGCATGCCGATGACGAACGCCCCGCGCGTGTTGCTGGTGGAGGACGACCCCGCCATCGCGCGCACCGTCTGCTATGCGCTGGAGCGTGACGGCATCGCCGTGCGCCACTGCCTGCAGCTGGCAGACGCACGCGCGCAATGGCAGGCGCAGCCGCCCGATGCCCTGCTGCTGGACGTGGGCCTGCCCGATGGCAACGGCCTGGACTGGTGCCGCGAGCTGCGCCAGGCCGGCGCCGCCGTGCCGCTGCTGGTGCTCAGCGCACGCGGCGAGGAAATGGACCGCGTGCTGGGCCTGGAGCTGGGCGCCGACGACTACCTGACCAAGCCCTTCAGCCCGCGCGAGCTGGTGGCCCGCACCCGCGCCCTGCTGCGCCGTGCGCAGCGCCTGCAGCCCGCGCCCACAGCCAGCACAGCGCCGCCGGCAGATGCCCTGTTCAGCATCGATACGCAAGGCCAGCGCGTGCGCATGCAGGGCGTGCCCCTGGAGCTGACGCGGCGCGAGTACCAGCTGCTGCGCTGCCTGCTGGAGCGCCCCGGACGCATCCTGAGCCGCGAGTTCCTGCTCGACAGCATCTGGGGCCAGGACAGCGACAGCACGGACCGCACCGTGGACACCCACGTCAAGACCCTGCGCGCCAAGCTGCGTGCCCAGGTGCCGCAGCAGGACTTCATCACCACCCACCGCGGCATGGGCTACAGCCTGACGCTGCCGGGCTGACGCGCCGCCGCACGCCATGCGCCTCGGACTGCGGCTGTTCTTCGCCTTTTTCGTCATCAACGGCCTGGCCGCATTCTTCGTGCTGCGCGTCTTCATGGTCGAGGTCAAGCCCAGCGTGCGCAAGGTGACCGAGGACACGCTGGTCGAGACCGCCTACGCCCTGGCCGCGCTGGCCAGCGACGACATGGCCAGCGGCGTGCTGCAGCAAAGCCCCGCGGACAGCCGCTTCGCGCACCACATGCAGGCCTATGCCAACCAGACCGTCAAGGTCTGGATCTGGGACACGCGCAAGACCAGCCTGGACATGCGCGTCACCATCACCGACCAGCAAGGACTGGTGCTGTTCGACTCGGCCGGCCTGGACCAGGGCGCCGACTACTCGCGCTGGCGCGACGTGTACCGCACGCTGCGCGGCGAATACGGCGCACGCACCACGCGCGAGGTGCAGAACGACGAGGCCAGCAGCGTCATGTATGTGTCGGCACCCATCATGGTGGAAGGCCGCATTGCGGGCGTGCTCACGGCCTCCAAGCCCGCGCACTCGGTGCAGAAGATCGTGGACAGCGCGGAAAGCAAGATGCTGCGCGGCGGCCTGCTGTTCCTCCTGCTGTCGGCCGGCGTGGGCTTTGCCGTGACCTGGTGGCTGGTCATCCATGTGCGGCGCCTGCGCAGCTATGCCCAGCAGGTACAGGCGCCCACGCTCAACGAGGCCGCCTCGCCCACCACGGCGCCCCCCATGCCCGAAGCCCCGCGCATGCCCGGCGAGCTGGGCGAACTGGCCCGCGCCATGGAGAACATGCGCAGCCGCCTGGAGGGGCGCGACTACATCGAGGGCTATGTGCGCGCCCTCACGCACGAACTCAAGAGCCCCGTGGCTGCCATCCGTGGCGCAGGCGAGCTGCTGCAGGAAGACCTGCCCGCCGCCGACCGCGAGCTGTTCGCGCGCCAGGTGGTGGACCAGTGCCAGCGCCTGCAGAACCTTGTGGACCAGTTGCTGCGCCTGAGCCAGCTGGAGCAGCGCCGCGCCCTGCACGCGCACACGGCCTGCAGCCTGCAGGCCTGTGCCGAACAGGCCATGGCGCAAGTCCACAGCGCAGCGCACCAGCGCCGCATCCAGCTGGTGCTGCAAGGCCAGGACAGCAGCGGCCCCTGGGAGCAGGACCTGGTGGTGCTGGCCCTCAGCAACCTGCTGAGCAACGCCATCGACTTCGCCCCCGAAGGCAGCAGCATCCACGTGGACCTGGAGCCCGGCCGCGTCAGCGTGCGCGACCACGGCCCCGGTGTGCCCGAGGCGCTACTCGGCCGGCTGGGCGAACGCTTTTTCACCACCCCCCGCCCCAACGGGGAGCGCAGCGGCACGGGACTGGGCCTGTCCATCGTGCTGCGCATCATGCTGCTGCACGGCGGCAGCATGCAGGCCACCAACGCCCAGCCCGGGCTGCGTGTCACGCTGAACTGGCCACTGCGGGCACACTGACGCCCCCCATCGGTCCTGCGAATCCGACTTCACACCCGCTTCACACACTTCATTCCGGCCACACAGCCCCCGCCCAGACTGCGTCCACGATCAACGAACGGGATGTGGAATGAAGAACCGACTGCTTGCCAAAGGCGTGGCCCTGCTGGTCATGCTGGGCCTTTTGATGCTGGGCCTGGGCCTGGTACATGACGTGGTGCGCGACCGCATACGCAACCGCGACAACGCCGTGCAGGGCGTGGTCGCCAGCCTGGCCGGACGCCAGACGCTGATGGGACCGGTGCTGGTGCAAAACTGCACCGAGACCACCGGCATAGAAAAGGGCAGCAAGACGGAATGGACCACGCGCCAGTTCCAGCGCATGCTGCTGCCCGACCAACTGCGCCATGAGGCAACGGCACGCATGGAAGAGCGCTCGCGCGGCCTGCACCAGGTCAGCACCTACGCCATGCAGGACAGCATCAGCGCCAGCTTCACCCATGCCGCGCAGTACCTGGAAAAGCCGTCCATCGAAGCGGCAGCCAACCAGGCCGTGCGCTGCGGCGCACTGCGCGTGGCGCTGTCGCTGACCGATCCGCGCGGCATACGCTCGGCCACCATCGAGGCCGGCGGCAAGAGCCTGGACGTGGGACCCGGCACCTCGCTGGAACGCTACTCGCAAGGCCTGCAGGCGGAGCTGGCGCCTGCCCTGCTCAAGAAGGACGAGCCCCTTGAGCTGAAGATTGCCCTGGAACTGGTGGGCACCGAAAAGCTGGCCTTCGTGCCGCTGGGCAGCCACAGCCAGGTCCAGCTGTCGGCCGATTGGCCCCACCCCTCGTTCGGCGGCAGCTTCCTGCCCAACCGGCGTGAAGTCAGCGACAAGGGATTCAACGCCAGCTGGAATCTCTCGGCACTGGCCTCTTCGGCGCGCCAGGCCTTCACCGACCAGCAGCCGCTGTGCCAGCCAGGCCGCCGCGACATGGAGGAATACGCCGCCACGGCGCATGCGCCCAGCAGCGGCCCCTGCCTGGAGTCGCTGGACACAGACTTCGTGGATCCCATCAACGCCTACTCGCTGAGCGACCGGGCCACCAAGTACGGCCTGCTCTTCGTGGTGCTGACCTTTGTGGCCGTCGGCCTGTTCGAGGTGCTCAAGCAATTGCGCGTGCACCCCATCCAGTACCTGCTGGTGGGATCGGCGCTGTGCAGCTTCTTCCTGCTGCTGATCAGCCTGTCGGAGCACATGGGATTTGCCAGCGCCTACGGCATTGCTGCCTCGGCCTGCGTTCTGCTGCTGGCCTACTACGCCAGCCACATCCTGGGCAGCCTGCAGCGCGGCCTGCCGTTTGCTGCGGGAATCGCCTCGCTCTACGGCCTGCTGTATGTGCTGCTGCAGCTGGAGCAAAGCGCGCTCATCGTGGGCTCCATCGCGCTGTTCGCCGTGCTGGCCCTGATCATGGTCTGCACACGGCATGTGGACTGGTATGCCTTTGGCCGGCAGGATGGCGACCGCGGCGATGCAGACGCAGGCACCCGCCCAACCGTGGGAGCGCTGCAGCCATGAACGCCCTCACCGACACCCATGGCACGGCCGATGTGCCCGGCGTGCGCAGCCCGCTCGATCAGGCGCTGGAACGCCAGCGCTGCGAGCAGGCCTGGCACCAGGCGGTGCAAAGGGGCGACCGCCAGGCCCTGCTCAGCCTGCGTCTGCACATTGCCGAGGCCGCCGCACGCGCACGGCGCAAGCCGGGCGCACGTGAACAATGGCTGGCGTGGATGCTGCTGCGCTGCGCCCTGCTCCTGCCGCGCCGCACGTTCTAGGAAGACGCGGCGGCCTTGGGCTTCAGCCCGCAAACTGCGCATCCAGCAGCTTGCGCACCGGGGCCGGCAGGCCCATGTCGGCCCAGGCCCTGGCATCGGCCCAGCAGCCCTGGCCGTCTGCCATGGCAGCATCCGGGCCGCTGCCATGGACAGGCACGCGCACCGGATGCAGATGCAAATCACGGTGGGTGAGCACATGCAGGAAAGCCGGCAGCTCGGTCCAGTCGGCGGATCGTGCGGCGGGCCAGTGCCGTGCGGCGGCCTGCTCCAGCGCCTCGCGTTCATTGAACACGGGAGGCGCATAAAGGCCCGCCCAGATGCCCTGCTGCGGGCGGCGCTCCAGCCAGACGCGGCCTTGCCCGTCCACGGCGATCAGCAGCCACCAGGCCTCGGAACTGCGCTTGAGCTTGCGCGTTCGCACGGGGTAGTTTTCGGGATTGCCGAAGCGGGCCGCCCGGCACTGCGGCTGCAGCGGACAGACCAGGCAGCTGGGCTTGCGCGGCGTGCAGATGGTGGCACCCAGGTCCATCAGGCCCTGGGTATAGCGGGGCATGGCCTGCTGCAGGTCCTCGGTGGGGCACAGCTGCTGGGCCAGGTCCCACAGTTCGCGCTCGTTCCTGGCCACGGCCAGATCGGCATCGAAGGCCAGCACGCGCGTGAGCACGCGCCGCACATTGGCATCGAGGATGGGCACGCGCTCGGAAAAGCAAAAGGACGCGATGGCGCCCGCCGTGGACCGGCCTATGCCGGGCAGCGTGGCCAGATCCTCGGCCCTGCGTGGAAAGGCCCCCCCCCACTCCTGGACCACGGCCTGGGCGCAGCGGTGCAGGTTGCGCGCACGGCTGTAGTAGCCCAGGCCGCTCCACAGCGCCAGCACGGCATCCTGCGGCGCGGCCGCGAGGCTGGCGACATCGGGAAAGGCATCAAGGAAGCGCTGGTAGTAGCCCAGCACGGTGCTCACCTGGGTCTGCTGCAGCATGATTTCAGAGAGCCAGACGCGGTAGGGATCGCGCGTCTGCTGCCAGGGCAGGTGATTGCGTCCATGCGACGCCTGCCACTGCACGACGGGCGTGGCAATCGAGGGAAAGGTCAAGATATCAAGCAGTCAGTGAAGTTTCCTGTGCAGCCTTTGCCAGGCCGGGGAAGGCGGGCGTGGGCGACAGGGGTTGCAGCAGTTCCATGGTGGCCTGTCCCAGCTGCAGCTGCAAGGCCGTGAGCTGTTCGTCGGCGGCCTCGATTTCGGCAATGCGCTCGACCAGGCCCGAAGCCGCATTCTGGATGCGGTCCACCGCTTCGATGCGGCGGGCAAAGCTGCGCTTGCGCTCTTTCAATTGGGCATCCAGCTGGGCCGTGGCGGACTTGCTCCACATGTCCACGTCGTTGGCCGCAGACTCGAAGACCGTGCGCAGACGCATGGCAAGGGCCTTGATCAGCCGCTGGGCAAACGCGGGATTGCTGCGTCTGAGCGCGTGGCCCAGGCCCAGGTACTGGGTGTAGCTGGCCTCGATGCGCTGCAGGTCGCCGCCGAACTCGGTCAGCTCCAGCTGCGCAGGAGCCTGCAGCGAGAAGCCGAACTCGGCATTGAGTTCCTTGAAGGTCGCGCCCAGCATGGACTGGATCTCGCCGGCCTGCGCCTGGGCCCGGGTCGCCACGGTGCGCAGGCGTTCGAAGGTTTCCGCGTAGACCTTGCGCGCGCCCAGCTTCAGGCCGCGCTGCTCCAGCGCCTCCTTGAGATCGACCAGTTCCTGCTTGAGCGCGCTGGAACCGAGCTGGCGGAAGATGTCGCGCAGCATGCGCATGTGCACCAGGCGCACGGCCTGGATCCTGGCGGCGCTGGCATCGAAATCGCGCTGCTCGCTCTCGATGCGGTTGCGCATGGAGGCAATCACGCTGGCGTTCTTGCCGCGCAGGCTGCGCAGCTCGGCCATCTGGTCGTCCAGGTCGCGGCGGCGGATATTGAGCACGCGCTCCACCTCGACCTGCAACTGCTGCACATTGGCCCTGACAGCCGTCTGCAGAACCTTCTGGCGCTGGCCCATGATGCCCTCGGCCAGCATGTTCTCGAACATGGGCAGCCCGCTGGCCTGCAGCAGCGCCTCGTTGCCGGAGACCTTGGCCACCAGGCCCTTTTGTGCCGACACGGGCAACACCCGCTCCACAGGCAGGCCCAGCATCTGGGCCGATTCCTGGCGCTGGCGCTGCAACTGGGCCTGCACCTGCGTCGCGGAGCTGAGGCTATCCCACAGCGTATCTATCTTGTTGAGCACCACCAGACGCGAATCGGCCAGTGCCTGCTGGCCCGACGCCGCATCGGGCGGCAGCACATGGTCGCGCCAGATGGCCAGGTCGGACTTGGTCACGCCGGTATCGGCCGCCAGCACGAAGACCACGGCATGGGCCTGGGGGATGAGGTTGACGGTCAGCTCGGGCTCGGCACCCACGGCATTCAGGCCGGGCGTATCCAGAATGACCAGCCCCTGCTTGAGCAGGGGATGGGGCATGTTGATCAGCGCGTGGCGCCACATGGGCACCTCCACCAGGCCCTGCTCATCCACGAAGGGATTGCCGCCCTGGTCATCGTCATGCCAGAAGCCCCAGGTTCGCGCCAGATCCACCGACACCTTGCGCACCTCGGCCACCTTGGCCAGCGTGTCGGCAATCTGCTGGGCATTGTTCACATCCAGCGGCAGCTGCAGCCAGGCCTCGGGCCGGGCGCGCCACTGGCCCAGGCTTTCCAGCGATTCGCGCGTATCGATGGGCAGCAGGCGCAGGCTGGGCTGCAGTTCGGCTTCCCAGCCCAGCTCGGCCGGGCACATGGTGGTGCGACCTGCGCTGGCCGGCATGAGGCGGCGGCCGTAGTGGGCGAAGAAGACTGCGTTGATCAGCTCGGACTTGCCGCGGGAGAACTCGGCCACGAAGGCCACCATGACCTTGTCGCCGCGCACCTGGGCTTCCAGCCGCTGCAGCCGCTCCTGCACAGCGACATCCAGCAGCTCCTGGGACTGCAACCATTCGCGCAGCGCATGCAATTGCTGCGCAAAGCCACGGCGCCATGCGCCATGCTGGTCGAATTGCTCGTTGAATGATGGTCCCACGTGTTTCCCCCGCCATTGCATCGCCAATGCCTGCCGATGCTTAGTGATCGCCTCGACATTGCGCCGCAAGCGTGATGCCTTTTCTCATCAAAATATAGCACCGTCGCCCCGTTTTGCCCGCAGCTGCGCCCCAAGGCCGGCTCCTGGAACGGGGGGATTCAGGGCAAAACATCGTTTATTTACAAATGAAACAATATTTCACCATCAATCCAGCGCGGCTGAGGGGTGATTTTCAGAAATGTGAGCCTCCCGCACAGACCCGATATGAATCTCGCGCAGATTGGCCTCCACAAGCGTTACGAGACGTTGAAAATTCGCTCCTCTTTTTGAGGCCATCTCACGCTTTCTGACACCGCGCGCAAAAGTAGGTGCTGCGCTGGCCCTGGCGCAGCAGCTGTATGGGCGAGCCGCAATGCGTGCAGGGCTGGCCCTCGCGGCCATACACCTTGGCCTGCAGCTGGAAGTGGCCTGCCATGCCGTCGGGCGCCGAGAAATCACGCAGCGTCGTTCCCCCTTGCTCTACCGCCAGTTCCAGCACGCGGCGAATCTCCTCGAACAGCCGGCGCACCTTGCGCGGCCCCACCTCGCAGGCCGGCTGCGTGGGCGCAATGCGTGCCATGAACAGCACTTCGGACGCATAGATATTGCCCACGCCCACCACCACGCTGCCGCTCAGCAGCAATTGCTTGATGGGCGTACGGCTGGCCTTCAGACCGGCCTTGAAGGTCTCGAACAGGAAGCTGTCATCCAGCGGCTCCATTCCCAGATGGTCCAGCAGCCTGCGCGCCCAGGGATCGTTCTCGGCCGGCACATACATCACCGCACCGAACCGGCGCGGATCGTGCAGGCGCAGCTGGCCCTTGCTGGTGTGCAGATCGAAATGGTCATGCGCGCCCGCCGGACCCAGCGGCAACTCGTGCGGCGCCACGAAACGCAGGCTGCCCGACATGCCCAGATGCAGCATGAGCAGGCCTTCGCTCAGTTGCATCAACAGGTACTTGCCGCGCCGGCGCACGCTGTGCACCTCGCGCCCGGTCAGAAGCTCGGGGGCAATGCCCAGAGGCCAGCGCAATGGCTTGCCCAGCGCCACGGATTCAATGCGCGCTCCGGCGATCTGCGAGGCGAACGCACGCCGCGTGATTTCTACTTCTGGCAATTCGGGCATGCGATCCGGGTTGTACTGAGGTTGTGCGAAATGCGGGCCGAGGCTTCGATTATTATGATTCGATGGATCATCGCCTTCGCCTTCAGGGACTCGCCGTGGCAGCAGCCCTGGCCATGGGTTCCGCCACTGCCTGGGCTCTGCCTGGCAAGACCGCAGCCACCATCGAGACGGAATCCCCGGAACCTCCATCGTCCGCCGCCGCGTCTGCCGAAGAGGAGCGCGCAGCGCTCAACGCCGAACTGTTCTACGAGATCCTGGTCGGCGAAATCGCTGCCAGCGAAGGCGCGCTGGGCGATGCCCAGGCCATGATGATGGAGGCTGCGCGCACCAGCGGCAGCGAGCAGCTGTACCGCCGTGGCACGGAACTGGCGCTGCAGTCGCGCTCCGGTGAGCGCGCACTGGCCAATGCCCGCGCCTGGCTGGACGCCTTTCCCCAGTCACGCGATGCCAACCGCTTCGTGCTCCAGATCCTGGTGGCGCTGAACCGCATCGCCGATACCGGCAGCTATCTCAAGCGCGAGATCGAGGCCACGCCCGCTCCGTCCAAGCCCGCCACCTATCTGGGCATCACCCAGCTCTACAACAACGCCAGCGACAAGGCCCTTGCTGCCGATGTGGTCGAGCAGGCTATGGCCGGCGAAACCGACAATCCGGCCAGCGGCCCGCTGGCCTGGGCCACCATCGGCCACATGCGCCTGGGCGCCGGGCAAAAGGCCGCAGCCATGCAGGCCGTGCAAAAGGCCCAGGCGCTGACACCCGACACAGGCCCCGTGGCCCTGCTGTCCATGGAGCTGCTGGAAGCCGGCATGCCGGAGGCGGAACCCATCGTCAAGCGCTACCTGGCCAAGAACCCGTCAGCCCAGATGCGCATGGCCTATGCCCGCGTGCTGCTGGGTCAGCAGCGCCTGGACGAGGCCCGGCAGCAACTGGTCTCCATCACCATGGATTCGCCCGACTACGCCGAAGCCTGGGCCACGCTGGCCGCCCTGCAGCTGCAAACGAACGATGTGGGTGCGGCGCAGGCGTCCACCGAGCGCTTCGGCAAGCTCGTGCCGCAGATTCCTGCCGGCGTGGCGCGCAGCGCCGGCCAGTCCCAGTACTACCTGCTGCAATCACAGATCGCTGAAAAGCAAGGCAGGTTCGACGAGGCCGATGCCCTGCTGCGCCGCATCGACGATGCCCCCAACCTGCTGAGCGTGCAGGCGCGCCGAGCGAGCCTGCTTGCACGCCAGGGCAAGCTCAAGGAAGCGCGCGCCCTGATCGAAGCCGTGCCTGCCAGCGGCCCCAGCCAGCAACGGCTCAAGCGCCTGGCCGAAGTGCAGTTGTTGCGCGACGCCAATCAGAATGCCCAGGCCTATGCGCTGCAGGCCGAGCTGCAAAAACAGGACCCCGAAGACGCCGAACTGGCCTACGACACGGCCCTGCTCGCGGAGCGCATCGGCAAGCATGACGAAATGGAGCGGCTGCTGCGCGGCATCATCGCGCGCCGACCCGACTTCCAGCATGCCTACAACGCACTGGGCTACTCCTTCGCCGAGCGCGGCATCCATCTGGACGAAGCAGAAAAGCTCGTGGGCAAGGCGCTGGAGATGTCGCCCGGCGACCCCTTCATCACCGACAGCCTGGCCTGGGTGAAATTCCGCCAAGGCAACCTGGACGAAGCGCTCAAGCTGCTTGAAAGCGCCTACGCCTCCCGCCCCGACGTGGAGATCGCGGCGCACCTGGGCGAGGTGCTCTGGGTCAAGGGCGATCGCGAACGCGCGCAGAAGATCTGGCGCCAGGGCCTGGCCTCCAGCCCCGACAACACCACGCTGCGCGACACCCTGCGCCGCCTGGGCGTCTCGCTTTGAGCCGCCGCGCCGTGCCCCACCCCGTGCCCCATCGTTTGCACCCCATGCTCATCCGCCGGCAGCTGTGCGCCACGGCTGCTGCCACGGCGCTGCTGACTCTGGCCGGCTGCGCCCTGCCACCCCGCCAGCTCCAGGCCGATGCAGCAGCACCGGCCGCCGCCGGGCACTGGTCGGGCCGACTGGCGCTGCAGGTGGAAGATGCGCAGAACCAATCCTTCAGCGCAGGCTTCGAGCTGCTGGGCACCCCCCAGCGCGGCGAGTTGCTGCTGTTCACCCCCCTGGGATCGACGCTGGCGCGCCTGCTCTGGGCGCCAGGACAGGCCAGCCTGCAGCAAGGCGAGGACCGCAAGACCTCGGACTCGCTGCCCACGCTGGTGCAAGAGCTGACGGGCAGCGACCTGCCCATCGCCGCCCTGTTCGACTGGCTGCAGGGCCGGGCCACGGCCGCTGCGGGCTGGCAAGTCGATCTCTCCCGCATGGAGCAGGGCCGCCTGTCCGCCCGGCGCCATGACCCGCAGCCGCCGGCAGCGCTGCGCATCGTGCTCGACACACCCTGATTTGCGCCGGGCGCGCCCTCTGCACCCCCATCCCGCCGCACCCGCCTCCATCCCTCTCATCCTCTCCAGCCCATGCGCTCGCTCCACGACGTGCCGGCTCCGGCCAAGCTCAACCTGTTCCTCCATATCACCGGCCGCCGAGACGATGGCTACCACCTGCTGCAATCGGTCTTCATGCTGCTGGACTGGCACGACACGCTGCACTTCGACAAGCGCGGCGACGGCAACGTCAGCCGCGAGGACCTCTCGGGCATGGCCCTTCCTGCCGACGACCTCATCATGCGGGCCGCACGCGCGCTGCAACAGGCCACCGGCTGCAGCCAGGGCGTGCACATAGGCGTGGAAAAGCGCCTGCCGGCACAGGCCGGGATGGGCGGAGGATCGTCGGATGCGGCATCCACCCTCATGGCGCTGAACCGCCTGTGGCAACTGAACCTGACCCGGCGCGAACTGCAGCGCATTGGACTGGGCCTGGGCGCAGATGTGCCCTTCTTTCTGTGCGGCAGCTCCGCCTGGGTGGAGGGCATAGGCGAGCACATCACGCCGCTGGAGCAAAGCCATGCCCTGCCGCCCCAGCGGTTCGTGGTGGTCAAGCCCGAGGCGGGACTGGAAACCCTGTCCATCTTCCGCGCCCCCGACCTCAAGCGCGATCATGCCCATGCTACAATCGCCGACTTTGCTGCAGATCACTATGACTTTGGCCAGAACGACTTGCAGCCCGTCGCCGAAAGGCTGCAGCCTGAAGTGAAAAAAGCCATTGATTGGCTCAAGTCCTTCAAACTGCGTGCTAGAATGACGGGCTCGGGAAGTGCAGTATTTGCACCACTGACGCAAACAATCGACTTCGAGAATGCCCCAGGCATCTGGAATGTCAGAGTTTGCAGGAATCTGCAGGCCCATCCCCTCAAGGATTGGCTCAAAGATGAGAGTTTATAGGCTGTCTGCCTGCGGCAGAGGGCCTGTGTAGGGGAGTCGCCAAGTTGGTAAAGGCACCGGATTTTGATTCCGGCATGCGAGGGTTCGAGTCCTTCCTCCCCTGCCAAACGTCTTTCGCGTCAAGGCAAACCCATCGTACTGGGGCGCTCAATGCATTCACATCATCCTGACATCATGGTCTTCACCGGCAATGCCAATCCTGGCATGGCCGCTGAAATCGTTCAGCACCTCGGCACCACGCTGGGTGCAGCCGACGTGGGTCGCTTCTCCGATGGAGAAGTCGCCGTCGAGATCAAGCAGAACGTGCGTACGCGCGACGTCTTCGTCGTGCAATCGACCTGCGCACCGACCAACGACAACCTGATGGAACTGCTGGTCATGGTGGACGCCCTCAAGCGTGCATCGGCCGAGCGCATCTGCGCGGTGATTCCCTACTTCGGCTACGCCCGCCAGGACCGCCGCCCGCGCTCCACCCGCGTGCCGATCACGGCCAAGGTCGTGGCCAACATGCTGCAGGCCGTGGGTGTCGAGCGCGTGCTGACCATGGACTTGCACGCAGACCAGATCCAGGGTTTCTTCGACATCCCCGTGGACAACATCTATGCCACGCCGGTGCTGCTGGGCGATCTGCGCCAGAAGAACTACGAAGACCTGATCGTTGTCTCGCCCGACGTGGGTGGCGTGGTCCGTGCCCGTGCGCTGGCCAAGCAGCTGGGCTGCGACCTGGCCATCATCGACAAGCGCCGCCCCAAGGCCAACGTCTCCGAAGTCATGCACGTGATCGGCGACATCGACGGCCGCAACGGCGTGATCATGGATGACATGATCGACACCGCCGGCACCCTGGTGAAGGCAGCCGAAGTGCTCAAGCAGCGTGGTGCCAAGAGCGTCTACGCCTATTGCACGCACCCGATTTTCTCGGGTCCGGCCATCGAGCGCATCGGCAACGGCAGTGCACTGGACGAGGTCGTGGTGACCAACACCATTCCTCTGAGCGCCGAAGCCCAGGCTTGCGGCAAGATCCGCCAACTGTCCGTGGCCCCCCTGATTGCCCAGACAATCCAGCGGATTTCCACCGGCGATTCGGTGCTGAGCCTGTTCTCCGAATAAAATATCGGCCCCTGTGGTCTGAACCAGCAAACCTCCTTCGGGAGGTTTGCGCGTTCCGGGATGGTTTCAGGACCATCCCGGGACACCGCAAGAGCAGCCTGTTCCGCACGGGGCAGGCGTTCTTTTATCAACGGATGAGGCTGGTCGCGGTCCATCCATCTAGGAGTTAGTTATGCAATTCGTCGCTTTTGAGCGCGCCAAGCAAGGTACGGGTGCGAGCCGCCGTCTGCGCAATTCGGGCAAGGCCCCTGGCATCGTCTACGGCGGTGCTGCCGAAGCCCAACTGATCGAGATCGATCACAACGCCCTGTGGCACGCCCTGAAGAAGGAAGTGTTCCATTCCAGCGTTCTGGACATGGAAGTCAACGGCCAGACCTCCAAGGTCGTGCTGCGCGACGTGCAATTCCACCCCTACAAGCAGCTGATCCTGCACGTGGACTTCCAGCGCGTTGACGACAAGACCAAGGTTCACCTGAAGGTGCCGCTGCACTTCGAGGGCATGGAACAGTCCCAGGCCGTCAAGGTCGAGAACTGCACCATCACTCCCCTGATCCATGAACTGGACGTGGTGTGCATGCCCGCCCAACTGCCCGAGTTCATCAAGGTGGACCTGAGCGGCCTGACCTCCAAGTCGACCCTGGGCCTGCAGAACGTCAAGCTGCCCAACGGCGTGAAGGCTGTGGTGCGCGGCTCCAACAAGAACCCGGCCCTGATCTCCATCAAGCTGCCCGAAGTGGCTCCTGATGCATCCGCAGCTCCCGCAGCGGCTCCGGCCGCTCCGGCAAAGAAGGGCAAGAAGTAATTCTTGGCTTTCCCTTGCGGCGGCTGCGGCTGCCGCAACCTGCAAAAGGCCCACCTCGCGTGGGCCTTTTGCATGGTGAACACCATCGCCTGCCTGCTGCGGCCGCCATGGAGATAATCGCCCGATGATCAAATTGTTTGTCGGCCTGGGCAATCCCGGGCCGGAGTATGAGGACACCCGCCACAACGCGGGTTTTTGGTGGATAGATGCGCTGGCGCGCGAACTCAAGGTCCACCTGGTGCCCGAGCGCAGCTACTTCGGCCTCATGGCCCGCGCCAGCGTGCGTGGCGAGAGTGTCTGGCTGCTCGAGCCGCAGACCTTCATGAACCTGTCCGGCAAATCGGTGGGTGCGCTGGCGCGCTTTTTCAAGATCCAGCCCGAGGAGGTCCTCGTGGTCCATGACGAACTGGACTTCGCCCCAGGCCAGGTCAAGCTCAAGCGCGGCGGCAGCCACGGCGGCCACAACGGCCTGCGCGATATCCATGCCCAGCTGGGCTCGGCCGACTACTGGCGGCTGCGCATCGGCATAGGCCACCCGGGGCACAAGGCCGAAGTCGCCAACTGGGTGCTCAAGAAGCCCGCGCCCGACCAGCGCCAGCTGATCGAGGACAGCATTGCCCATTCGCTCAAGGCCTGGCCCGAGCTGCAGGCGGGCGACATGGACAAGGCGACCTTGCTGATCCACACCACCAAGCCTCCACGCCCCAAGCCCGTGCGCCCGGCCACAGCCGAGAGCGACAAGGGCTGAGCGATCAGGAAGCGGCGGGAGCCTGGGATTGCAGACGCAGGTATTTCTGCATCAGCGTCTCGCGGTCTTCCACGTGGGCGGGATTCACGGGAATGCAGGCCACGGGGCAGATCTGCACGCACTGGGGTTCATCGAAATGCCCCACGCACTCCGTGCATTTGCTGTGCTCGATCTCGTAGTACTCCTCGCCCATGGAGATCGCATCGTTCGGGCACTCGGGCTCGCAGACATCGCAGTTGATGCATTCGTCGGTGATCATCAAAGCCATGGCAGGTCCCTCGCAAGCGCACGCCACGCTCCGGGCCGGGCAGGCCCTTGCACCCCGAACGGGCCTTGCAGCAAGGTGGCATCAGTCATTGCGCCATTATCCTGCCCCCTTCATACGCATGAAGGCTGCACGGGCAAGCATACGCGCCGGATCGGCACGTAGCGATGCACCTTCAAAGGCCGCTATGCTGCGCGCATGGACCGTGCGCATTACCATTCGGGCCCGCCAAGAACCACCCACACACATTCCGCCGACGTGACAGCCCAACACCGTGCCAAGGCCGACTGCCCATGAGCGTCTTCCTGCTCAAGCGCCTGCTGATGCTGGCAGCCACGCTGCTGGGCGCCTCGGCCGTGGTGTTCGGCGTGCTGGAAGTGCTGCCCGGCAATGCGGCCCAGACGCTGATGGGGCCCGATGCCGCCCCCGAGGCCGTGCAGGCGCTGGCCGAGCAGCTGGGACTGGACCAGCCAGCCTGGCAGCGTTACCTGCAGTGGCTGCAGGGGCTGCTGCATGGCGACATGGGACTGAGCTACGCCTACAGCACACCGGTCAGCGATCTGGTGCTGGAGCGCCTGGCAGTGACCGCCCCGCTGGCCGTGATGGCCATGCTCATCACCACCGTGCTGGCCCTGGCAGCGGGCATCTATGCCGCCTCGCGCCACAACCGATGGGGCGACCTGGGCGTCATGGGCCTGGCGCAGATCGGCATTGCCATCCCGAATTTCTGGTTCGCCATCCTGCTGATCCTGGTGTTCTCGGTGAAGCTGCAATGGTTTTCCGCAGGCGGCTTCCCAGGCTGGAGCGAGGCCGATGGCGGCGGCGTCCTGCCCGCACTGCAGGCCCTGCTGCTGCCGGCGATCTCGCTGGCCGTGGTGCAGGCGGCCATCCTGGCGCGCATCACGCGCTCGGCCGTGCTGGAAGTGCTGCGCGAGGACTTCGTGCGCACGGCCCGCGCCAAGGGCCTGCCGCGCCGCGCCGTGCTCTGGGGCCACGTGCTGCGCAATGCCATGATTCCCGTGCTCACGGTCATGGGGCTGCAGTTTGCCCAGTTGCTGGCCGGCACCATCGTGGTGGAGAACGTGTTCTACCTGCCGGGCCTGGGCCGGCTGATCTTCCAGTCCATCGCCAACCGCGACCTCATCGTCGTGCGCAACTGCGTGCTGCTGCTGGCGGCCATGGTGGTGGTCATCAACTTCATCGTGGATGTGCTGTACGCAGCCATTGATCCACGCATCGAGGCCAGCGACATATGAGCCAGCCAGGCAACCCTGTTTCGCCGACCGCTGCGCCACCGGGCCATCGGCCCACGCGGGCGGTCACCCTCAGCAGGCCGGCCAGCCTGGGCCGGCGCATGCTGGGCCACCGCAGCTTCATGCTGGGTGCCATGCTGACCGCGCTGCTGCTGCTCACCGCGCTGCTGTCCTTGTGGTGGACGCCGGGCTCGGCCTACGACATGGACCTGGATGCCAAGCTGGCCGCACCCGGCAGCCTGCACTGGCTGGGCACCGATGCCTATGGGCGCGATGTGGCCTCGCTGCTGTTCCTGGGCGCGCGCAGTTCCATCCTGGTCGGCGTGATCGCCGTGGGCATCGGGCTGTCGATGGGCGTGGTGCTGGGACTGGTCGCCGCGGCCTGCCGGGGCTGGGTGGAAGAGGCCATCATGCGGCTGGCCGATTTCAGTTTCGCCTTTCCTGCGCTGCTATCGGCCATCATGCTCACGGCCGTGTTCGGCGCGGGCATCGTCAACGCCATCATTGCCATCGGCATCTTCAACATTCCCACCTTTGCGCGCATCACGCGGGCATCGGCCAAGGCGGTCTGGGCACGTGAATACGTGCTGGCTGCACGCGCCTGCGGCCATGGCCGCGCCAGCATCACCTGGCGCCATGTGCTGCCCAACATCCTGCCCGTGCTGGTGGTGCAGGCCACCATACAGTTCGCGCTGGCCATTCTGGCGGAAGCCGCCCTGTCCTATCTGGGCCTGGGCACGCAGCCGCCGCAGGCCTCCTGGGGCCGCATGCTCAGCGAGGCCCAGACCCTCATGTTCCAGGCCCCGCTGCTGGCCGTGTGGCCGGGCCTGGCCATTGCACTGTCCGTGCTCGGGCTCAACCTGCTGGGCGACGGGCTGCGCGATCTGCTCGACCCGCGCCTGTCGCGCCAGCGCTGAGGAAGACACGCGCCATGCCCCTGCTCGAAGTCTCCGGCCTCACCATCACCTTGCAGACCCCGCGCGGCCGCGCGCGTGCCGTGCAGAACCTGGAATTCATCCTGGAGCGCGGCGCCACGCTGGGCCTGATCGGCGAGTCGGGCTGCGGCAAGTCGCTGACCGCCCTGGCGCTGATGGGCCTGCTGCCGGAGCATGCGCAGGTGGACGGCAGCATCCGGCTCAACGGCCAGGAGCTGCTGGACATGGACGAGCGCGCGCTGTGCCGCCTGCGCGGCAACCGCATGGCCATGGTGTTTCAGGAGCCCATGACGGCCCTCAACCCCGTGCACGGCATCGGCCGCCAGGTGGCCGAGCCGCTGCGCCACCACCAGCGCCTGGGCCGCCAGGCCGCGCGCGAGCGCGCAGTGGCCCTGTTGGAGCGCGTGGGCATTGCCCGCGCAGCCCAGCGCTTTGATGACTATCCGCACCAGTTCTCGGGCGGCCAGCGCCAGCGCATCACCATCGCCATGGCCCTGGCCTGCGGGCCCGACCTGCTGATCGCCGACGAACCTACCACGGCGCTGGACGTGACCGTGCAGCAGCAAATTCTCGATCTGCTGCAGGAACTGGTGGCAGAGCACTCCATGGCCTTGCTGCTGATCTCGCACGATCTGGGAGTGATCGCGCAAAACGTGGAGCAGCTGCAGGTGATGTACGGCGGCACCGTGGTCGAAAGCGGCATGACCGAGGCCATCTTCGCGCGCCGCGCCCATCCCTACACGCGCGGCCTGTTCGCCGCCAGGCCGCAGCTGGAGCCTTCGGGACCAGGCCACCAGCCGCCGGCGCGGTTGCCCACCATTGCCGGCACCGTGCCCGAGCTGGTGGACCTGCCAGCCGGCTGCGCCTTCGCGGGCCGCTGCAGCCATACCGAGCCCACCTGCCACAGCGAGCGCCCGCGCGCCCTGGTCCTGGAGCGCCCGCAGCGGCCCACGCCCACCGCCCTGCAGGCCTGGGCACAGCCGCATGTGGTGCGCTGCCTGCGCTCCGAGGCCATTGCGCCGGGCATGCATACGCAGGGCCGCAGCACATGACGGAGCACGACCGCCAGGCACCGGCCGCTGCCGATCCGCCCCTGCTGCAGGTGACGGACCTGGCCCGCAGCTACCGGCTGCCACGCCGCTCGTTGTGGCGCGCGCCGGAGCAGGTGCATGCGCTGCGCGGCGTGGATTTCACGCTGACGGCGGGGCGCAGCCTGGGCGTGGTGGGCGAGTCGGGTTCCGGCAAGTCCACGCTGGCACGCCTGGTCATGGCGCTGGACACTCCCAGCGCCGGCAGCGTGCAGCTGCTGGGCCAGGATCTGCACCGGCTCGGCAACCAGGCACTGCGCATGGCGCGCCGCGATTTCCAGATGGTGTTCCAGGATCCTTACGGTTCGCTGGACCCGCGCATGACGGTGGAACACATCGTCTGCGAGCCCCTGACCGCCCAGCCTGCACCGCCCGAGCGCGCAGCCCGGCGCGACCTGGCCCGCGCCACGCTGGAGCAGGTCGGGCTGCGCGTGCAGGACCTGGACAAGTACCCGCATGAATTCTCGGGCGGCCAGCGCCAGCGCATCGCCATTGCACGCGCCCTGGTCACGCGGCCCCGCCTCATCGTGGCCGATGAGCCCGTGAGCGCCCTCGACGTCTCGGTGCAGGCCCAGGTACTGAACCTGCTGCGCGATCTGCAGCAGCAGCTGGGCCTGTCCTACCTGTTCATCAGCCACGACCTGGCCGTGGTCCAGCACCTGTGCGACGACGCCATCGTGCTGAGCGAAGGCCGCATCGTCGAGCGCGGGGCTCCGCAGCAACTGTTCCACGCCCCGCAGCATCCCTACACCCAGGCCCTGGTACGGGCCGTGCCACGCATCGCCCTGCAGCACCGCGCCTGAAAGCCGAAAGCTGACAACCACCGGAGCGGACCGGGTCCTCATGGCCACGCGCACGCGCGCCCTGGTGTAAAAACACTGCTGCAGGCCGCAGCCAGCGGCCTATGACCCATCTGCAAGAATTTCCGGAGACCTGTTCATGTTCAATCGCCGTTCCCTGCTGGCCAGCTCCGCTGCTGCCGGCCTGCCCCTGCTGATGCCCTGGCCTGCGCTGGCCCAGGGCCGCAAGGACAGTGTCACGCTGGCGATGACGCTGGAGCCGCCGGGGCTGGACCCCACGGCCGGCGCCGCATCGTCCATTGGCGAGATCGTGCTCTACAACCTGTTCGAGACGCTGACCAAGATCAATCCGGACGGCAGCGTCTCCCCGCTGCTGGCCGAAAGCTGGGAGGTCTCGCCCGACCTCAAGACCTACACCTTCCGCCTGCGCAAGGGTGTGAGTTTCCAGAACGGCGAGCCCTGCAACGCCCACAGCGTGAAGTATTCCTTCGACCGCGCGGGCGACGACAAGAGCACCAACAAGGACAAGCGCACCTTCGCCGCCCTGTCCACGCGCGTGGTGGATGACCACACGGTAGTCGTCACCAACAAGGACATCGACCCCGACTTCCTCTTCGTGCTGGGGCAGGCGACCTCCATCATCGTGGAACCCAAGAGCGCTGCCACCAACGCCACGCGCCCCGTGGGCACGGGCCCCTACCAGCTGGGCAACTGGAACAAGGGCGCCTCGGTCACGCTCACGGCCTGGCCCCGGTACCGCACGGCCCCCGGCCTGCGCATTCGCCGTGCCACCTTCCGCTTCATCTCCGACCCTGCAGCCCAGGTGGCCGCACTGCTGGCCGGCGATGTCGACGCCTTCCCGCGCGTCACGCCGCGCAGCGTGGCCCAGTTCAAGGCCAACGGGCGCTTCCAGGTCGTGGTCAGCGGCTCGCGGGCCAAGACCATCCTGGCCATGAACAACGCGCGCAAGCCCTTGAACGATGCGCGGGTGCGCCGCGCCATTGCCGCCGCCATCGACCGCAAGGCCGTCATCGACGGCGCGGGCGACGGCTACGGCCTGCCCATTGGCAGCTACTACGTGCCCACGGCCTTCGGCTACGTGGACACCACGGGCATCAACCCCTTCGACGTGGAAAAGGCCAAGGCGCTGCTGGCCGAGGCCGGCGTCAAGACGCCGCTGGAGCTGACCATGACCCTGCCACCCACGCCCTACGCGCGCCAGGGCGGCGAGGTGATTGCCGCGCAGCTGGCCAAGATCGGCATCCGAGCCAAGCTGCAGAACGTCGAATGGGCGCAGTGGCTGTCGGGCACCTACACGCTCAAGAACTACGACCTGACGCTGATCTCCCATGTCGAGCCCTTCGACCTGGGCAACTTCGCCAAGCCCGACTACTACTGGGGCTACCAGTCGTCCCAGTTCAACGAGCTGTACGACAAGATCAAGAACGCCTCGCGCCCCGCCGACCGCTCGCGCCTGCTGGGCGATGCGCAGCGCCTGCTGGCCCAGGATTGCGTGCATGCCTTCCTCTACACGCCGCAATGGGTCACCGTGGCCAACAAGAACCTGCGCGGACTGTGGAAGGACATGCCCGTCTTCGTCAACGATCTCTCCGCACTGTCCTGGGCCACCTGAACCGCGCACAGGTTGAGCCACAGGCGACAGGCGCGCCGGTGGCACCGGGCCACACTGCGCCAGATCTGCCGCAAGAACCGCCATCTTCGAGGAAGCCGCGATGACTGGAACGACACAGGCCCTGCACGACCTGCCCGCCCATGCGCTGCTGCGCGCCTACCGGAACCGCAGCCTCTCGCCCGTCGAGGTCATGCACACGCGG
>NZ_JTKZ01000862.1:0-43480 GCF_000799035.1 Delftia sp. ZNC0008 | reverse complement strand
TCGCGGCCACGCTGACCGGCCTGTTCTCGTGGACCGAGGTGGCCAAGGATTTCATGTGGATGGCCCCGGGCGGTGCGCTGGAGCCGGGCCTGTCGCTGGGCCGCTTTTCCACCGAGGAAGCGGCCACGCGCGAGCTGACCAACTTCGCGCGCCAGGGCGTGCGCACGGCCCGCGTGGTGCAGGAGCGCCCCGACATCACGCTCTACACCCTGCGCCTGCCCCAGGCCACGGCCGCACTGCGCAGCCAGGTCGAGGCCATGGGCGGCAAGGCCTTCGAGGGCAAGCCGTTCAAACCCTGCTGAACCCGTTGGGCACGCCATGCGAAAAGGCCCGCGATCACAGGATCGCGGGCCTTTTTCATTTCAGCCGCCGCGGGTCAGAGCGCGCGCGGGTCGGTGGCCATGAGCTGCTCGACCAATACCTTCAGATCGGTGGTCAGGCGCAGGTAGCCGGCCTGGTCCAGTTCCAGGGTCTGCTCGTTCATGTAGAGCTTGCGGTTGATCTCGATCTGGATGCTGTGGCGGTGCTCGGCAGGCTTGCCGTAGCGGCGCACCAGCTCCACGCCCTTGTAGGGATGGTTGTAGTCCACGCTGTAGCCGCGCTCGCGCAGGAAGGCGCAGATGCGCTCGGACAGCGCGGGGCTGGCCGTGCTGCCGTCGCGGTCGCCGATGACGAAGTCGGCATGCACCAGGCCCGGGTGCAGCGTGGCATGGCTGGCGGCGACGGAAGGCATGGAATGGCAGTTGATGTGGATGCTGTAGCCATGGCGTGCATGGGCGGCGTCAATGGCGCGCTCCACGGCGGCGTGGTAGGGCTTCCAGCAGCGCTCGATGCGCTGCAGCAGCTCGGAGGCCGGCAACTGGCGGTCGTAGATGGGCACGCCCTCGTCGGTGAACTTCCAGATCAGGCCCTTGCCCAGGCGCACCTTCTGCAGCACGACCTGGTCGGTGGTGACGGGCAGCGGCCAGTCGCCTTCGATCATGGTGGTGTCGATCTCGGTGGTGTCGCGGTTGGCATCCAGGTAGATGCGCGGGAAATGCGCCTCCACCCAGCCCACGCCCATGCCTGGCGCAAAGGCATAGATCTTCTCCACATGCGTGTCCTCGGCCTGGCGCAGCGTGGCCAGCGGCAGGCAGGAGCCGAAGTCCTGCGGGTAGACCGTGCCGCTGTGCGGCGAGTCCAGCACCACGGCGCTGGTGCCGGCCACGCTGGTCACCATGGGCTGCGCGGCATCGGCCGCGCCGGAGCCTGCCGCGCCGGGCAGGGATTGCAGGAAGTTCTGACTGATCAGTCGCAGGACGGGATGCATGAGGAAGTGGTCTATCTCGGTTACGCATTGCACCGCTGCGCTGCGGCCAGCCCGCCATGAAACTGGCGCGTCCCAGGCCAGGGACGCCGAGCAAGGGCCGCCCCGCAGCGAGGGCGTCGTCCCCCTCCCGCGAAGCGAGAGAGGGGGAAGGCGCAAAGCGCCTCAGGGGGAGCCTTTAATCCAGCTGGATCTGGGCCGTGGCGGCAATCTTCTTCATCTTGGCCACTTCGCTGGCGATCTGCTTGGTGAAAGCATCGCTGCTGGTGCCGGAGATGTACAGGCCCTGGGCAGCCATGCGCTTTTGCACGGCCGGGTCCTTGAGCGCGGCCGCGATGGCCTTTTGCACGCGGGCGATCTGCTCGGGCGGCGTGCTCTTGGGGGCCACGAGGCCGAACCAGGAAGGATCGTTCAGGTCGGCGTGGCCGGCTTCGGCGTAGGTCTGCACATCGGGCAGCACGTCCAGGCGCTCATGCCAGGACACGGCCAGGGCCTTGACCTTGCCGCCCTTGATGTGGGGCAGCGAGGACGCGACCTGGTCGAAATACACGGGCACCTGGCCGCCGAGCACGTCGTTGATGGCCGGGCCTGCACCACGGTAGGGAATGTGCTGCATCTCGGTGCCCGTGCTCTTCATGAACTGGGCGCCCCACATGTGGCCGATGGTGCCGTTGCCGGGCGTGGCGAAGCTGACCTTGCCGGGGTTGGCCTTCAGGTACTTCACGAACTCGGCAAAGTTGTTGGCAGGCACCAGCTTGGGGTTGATCACGATCACGCCGGGTGCCTTGACGATCTCGGTCACGCCGACGAAGTCGTTGATGGCGTCATAGGGCAGCTTCTTGAACACGGCGGGGTTCACGCCATGGGTGGACAGCGTGGCAATGCCGAAGGTCACGCCGTCGGTGGCACGCGCCACTTCGGCCATGCCGATGGAGCCGCCAGCGCCGGCCTTGTTCTCGATCACCACGGCCTGGCCACCCAGCAGCTTGGGCAGCACGTCCTGCATGTTGCGCGGGACCATGTCGGTGGAACCGCCAGCAGGGAACGGAACGACGATGCGCAGGGGACGGGTGGTTTCCTGGGCGAAGGACATTCCAGGAACGACAGAAGAAGCGGCGATGGAAGCAAGGAAATGGCGTCGTTGCATAGGATCTTTCTTACAAACAAGGTCAGATTAAAAGAAATCTGCTCACAAAAAAAGCAAATACTGTGCCTGTTAATATTCCGAACAGGAATAGTTTCATCATATCCCTGTCATGAGTTTGCGCCGCCTCAACCCGCCCATACATCTGCTGCGCGCCTTCTCCACCGTGGTGCGCTTCGGAGGTGTCTCGCGCGCGGCCGAAGCCTTGCACCTGACGCAAAGCGCAGTCAGCAAGCAGATCCAGGAACTGGAGAAGTGGGTGGGCGTGTCGCTGTTCGAACGCGAGCGCAAGCGGCTGAGCCTGACACCCGCGGGCGAGCGTTATGAGCGCGCAGTGCGCGCCCTGCTGGGCCAACTGGAGGCAGCCACTCTCGAACTCATCACCAGCGATGACAGCCGAGGCGCGCTGCACCTGTCATCGCTGCCGACTTTCGCTGCCAAGTGGCTGATCCCCAGGCTGCCCCAGTTCCAGCAGCGCTATCCACAGATCACCCTGCACTTTGTACCCTACGTACACAGCTACCAATTTGACAGTCCGGGGCTGGACTGCGCGATTTTGTTCGGTGACGGGCACTGGAGCGGCGCGCACGCCCACTATCTGGTGGGCCGCCAGGTCGCGTTGATCGCGCCGCCGCGCGGCTCCGGCCCCGAGGCCCGCATCACCACGCCCCAGGACGTGGCGCGCTGCACGCGGCTGCGCCATGTGACGATTCCCGACGCCTGGGCGCGCTGGAGCGAGGCCCACGGCATCCACGGCATCAGCCCGCTGGCAGGCCCGCAGTTCGACCAGTTCCAGACCATCATCCGCGCCGTCATGGCGGGCATGGGCATCGCCCTGGTGCCGCGCTGCCTGGTGCAGGACGAGATTGCCGCCGGCCTGGTGAACGAGCCCCTGCCCCAGCACGGCTACCAGAGTGCCCTGGGCTACTGGCTGTGCTATCCGGCCGACCGCGCCAACCACGGCACACTGGGCATCTTCCGCAACTGGTTGGTGGACCATGCAGCGCAGACGCCCGGACGGGTGGCGGTGGCGCCTGTGGCCCCCGATGAATCGCCGGCAGATGGGGAACCGGTGCCGCCTACGCCGCAGGCTTAGGCGGCGGCGAGCGCAGTGCCGTGAAGCGCACGCTGAAGCGCGCACCCGGCGGCTGCTGGCCCGGATGCGCATCTTCCAGCACCACCTGGCCGCCATGCTGGCGCGCAATCTCCAGCACGATGGGCAGGCCCAGGCCCGAGCCATCGGCCTCCGAGCCCAGCACGCGGTAGAACGGCTGGAACACCAGCTCGCGCTCGGCCTCGGGCACGCCCGGCCCCGAATCCTCCACCTGCAGCAGCAGGACCTGACCAAAAGGATCGGCCAGCACACGCACGGTGACCATGCCCGGCCGGCTGCTGGTGGAAGGCGTGTAGTTGATGGCGTTGTCCACGAGGTTGCGCACCAGCTCGGTCAGCAGCGTGGCATTGCCCTGCAGCCAGACGCCGGCGGCCGAGGACTCGGCGCCGTCATAGCCCAGGTCCACATGCTTGTCCATGGCGCGCGGCAGGCAGTCGCGCACCACGTCGGTGACGATGCGCACCAGGTTGCACGGCTGCATGGCCAGGCCCCGCCCCAGGCCCGCGCTCTCGGCACGCGCCAGCGCCAGCAACTGGTTGACGGTGTGCGTGGCACGGATGCTGGAGCGCGCGATCTGGGCCAGGGACTGACGCAGCTCGCCCGTACTCACGCCTTCGCGCTGGGCCAGTTCGGCCTGCATGCGCAGCCCGGCCAGCGGCGTCTTGAGCTGGTGGGCCGCGTCGGCCAGGAAGCGCTTTTGCGTGGCCAGCGAGTCGCCCAGGCGGCCCAGCAGGTCATTGACCGAATCCACCAGCGGCACGACTTCCAGCGGCACGTCCTTGTGGTTGATGGGCGAAAGGTCCTCGGGCCGGCGCGCGCGGATGCGCTCCTCCAGCCGGTGCAGCGGCTTGATGCCGCGCGCCAGCGCCAGCCACACCAGCAGCGCGGCCAGCGGCAGGATGACGAACTGCGGCAGCATCACGCCCTTGATGATTTCCGTGGCCAGCACGCTGCGCTTTTCGCGCGTCTCGGCCACCTGAACCAGGGCCTGCGGTTCGCCCGGCAGGGGCATGCGCACCCAGACATGGGCCACGCGCAGATCGATGCCGCGAAATTCCGCATCGCGCAGCTGCACGGTGCCGCCGGACGGCAAGCCTGGAGGCGCCGCGCCAGTCAGAGCCTCGTCGGGCTCGGGCGGCGGCGGCAGGTCGCGCTCGCCGGCCAGGTATTCGCCCTTCACGCCCAGCACCTGGAAATACACGGTGTCCGACTCGTCGGCACGCAGGATCTCGCTGGCCGACTGCGGCAGGTTGAACAGCACCTTGCCGTGCTGCACCATCACCAGCTGGGCCAGCGCCTGGGCGTTGTATTCCAGCGCGCGGTCGAAGGGTTTGTTGGCCAGGCCCTGGGCCACCAGCCAGGTCAGCGCCAGGCTCACGGGCCACAGCAGCAGCAGCGGCGTGAGCATCCAGTCAAGGATCTCGCCGAACAGGGAGCGCTGTTCACGCTGGAAGATTTTCATCGGCGGGCAGCCCCTTACGACGGGTTCACGGCCCCGCGGCAACCACCACTATGCGCAGGCAAGCCAACCCGGGCCTGACAGCCACGGCTGCGGCCTCAGGACGCGATCTTCTCAAGGCAGTAGCCCAGGCCGCGCACGGTGGCGATACGGATGGGGCCGCGCTCTATCTTCTTGCGCAGCCGGTGGATGTAGACCTCGATGGCGTTGTTGCTGACTTCGTCGCCCCACTCGCACAGGCGCTCGACCAACTGGTCCTTGCTGACCAGCCGGCCGGCCCGCTGCAGCAGCACTTCCAGCAGGCCCAGCTCGCGCGCCGACAGCTCGACCATCTTGCCGTCGATGGTGGCCACGCGGCCGGCCTGGTCGTAGACCAGCGGGCCGTGCTTGATGGTGCTGCTGGCGCCGCCCATACCGCGCCGCGTGAGGGCGCGCACGCGCGCCTCCAGCTCGGACAGCGCAAACGGCTTGGCCATGTAGTCGTCGGCACCGTAGTCCAGCCCCTGCACGCGCTCTTCCACGCTGTCGGCCGCCGTGAGGATGAGCACCGGCAGCGCATCGCCGCGGCCGCGCAGCTTCTTGAGCACTTCGAGACCGTGCATCTTGGGCAGGCCCAGGTCCAGGATCAGCAAATCGAATTCGCTGCTGGTCATCAGCGCGGTGTCGGCCTCGCTGCCATTGGCCACATGGCTGACCACGGCGCCCGAGCCGCGCAGGCTGCGCAGCAGGCCATCGGCCAGGACCTGGTCGTCTTCGGCAATCAGAATGCGCATGGGGGATGTCTCCTGTAATGCAGGCGCGCTCTGGGAGTTGGAAATGCGCGCCTTTAATTCCCAGGATTCTAGGATGCGCCCCGCAGTGCGGGCAGGGACCTTACCCGAGTGAGCCGCCGCCCGCGTAGGCCTCCAGCCCCAGCGCCACCACGGTGGCGATGTCGTCGCCGACTTCCTCGCGGAATTCGGCCTCGGCCTGGGAGACGGCGTCATGGAAAGCCTGCAGCCAGGCCAGGCCCGCTGGCGTGAAGCGGATGCGGCGCGCGCGCGCATCGCGCTCGTCGCTCTCGCGCGTGACCAGGCCCCAGGCCTCGCACTGGGCCACCAGGTCGCCCATGGACTGCTTGGTCATGCCTGCGCGCTCTGCCAGGTCCGTCAGCCGGTCGCCAGCCAGCGACAGATGCCGCGTGATGTGGATATGGGCCGCCCCCACCTTGTCGCGCGCAGCGAGGTTGGACAGTGCCAGCGGCACCTCCACATCGCGCGCCATGAGCTGCAGCACACGCGCGTCGAACCGCCGCATGGCATGGCCCAGCAACCGGCCCAGGTGGGTCTGGCGCCAGGCGTCGGCGGGCGGCGTGACGGGGGAAAGCTCACTCATGGATGCATTGTGGAGGCAAATCCAACAAGTCAGGAAAACTGACTAAAAACACCAACAAATCAAGACAGCAAGCCCATAAACTACTGTTCAAGCATCCAGCCTGAATGCAAATACAGAGCTGAATCCATACCCAACCCAGGAGTCCGCATGAACACCGCCGTCACCACCGCCAACAGTGAAAAAGCCAAGGCCCTGCAGGCCGCACTCGCCCAGATCGAAAAGCAGTTCGGCAAGGGCACGATCATGCGCCTGGGTGAAGGCGAAGCCATCCAGGACATCCAGGTCGTCTCCACCGGCTCGCTGGGCCTGGACATCGCCCTGGGTGTGGGCGGCCTGCCCCGTGGCCGCGTGATCGAGATCTACGGCCCTGAATCCTCGGGCAAGACCACGCTGACGCTGCAGGTCATCGCCGAAATGCAAAAGCAGGGTGGCACCTGCGCCTTCATCGACGCAGAACACGCGCTGGACACCAGCTATGCCCAGAAGCTGGGCGTGAACCTCAACGAAGTGCTGATCAGCCAGCCCGACACCGGCGAGCAGGCCCTGGAAATCGTGGACAGCCTGGTGCGCTCGGGCGCCGTGGACATGATCGTCGTGGACTCGGTGGCCGCACTGACACCGCGCGCCGAAATCGAAGGCGAGATGGGCGACCAGCTGCCCGGCCTGCAGGCCCGCCTGATGAGCCAGGCGCTGCGCAAGCTGACCTCCACCATCAAGAAGACCAATTGCATGGTCATCTTCATCAACCAGATCCGCATGAAGATCGGCGTGATGTTCGGCAGCCCCGAAACCACCACGGGCGGCAATGCGCTGAAGTTCTACGCCTCGGTCCGCCTGGACATCCGCCGCACCGGCACCATCAAGAAGGGCGACGAAGCCATCGGCAACGAAACCAAGGTCAAGGTCGTCAAGAACAAGGTCTCGCCCCCGTTCAAGACCGCCGAGTTCGACATCCTCTTCGGCGAAGGCATCTCGCGCGAAGGTGAAATCCTGGACATGGGCGTCAACGCCAAGATCCTCGACAAGTCGGGGGCCTGGTACGCCTACAACGGCGAAAAGATCGGCCAGGGTCGCGACAACGCCCGCGAATTCCTGCGCGAGAACAGCGGCCTGGCCGTGGAGATCGAGAACAAGGTGCGCGACAGCCTGGGCATTGCCCTGCTGCCCACGGCCGGCGGCGATGCCCCCGAAGCCAAGGCCGCCAAGGGCGCCAAGGCCAAGGCCGACAAGGACGGCGTGATCGAAGCCTGAGCGCCCAGACCCCTCACAGCAGGCGCCGCCGCGCCTGCACACACTGTGTTTGCCATCTTGGCGCAGGCTCACGTCTGCGCCTTTTTTATCGCCGGGACGCCCCAAGGCAAAAAAGCGGCCCCCTTGGGAGGCAGCGGACCTTGCGCAGCAAGGGGAGCGTGGGGGCCTTTTTTATTCGGGATGATTCAGGAGACATTGCCGCATGGGATTCGCCAAGCTGTCGCTCAAGGGCCGGGCGCTCAAGCTGCTGGGCCAGCGCGAACATTCACGGCTGGAGCTGGAACGCAAGCTCGCCCCCCATGTGGAGGAAGGCGAGGACCTGGGCGCCATGCTCGACGCGCTGGAGCAGCGCGGCTTCATCAGCGCCGAGCGCGTGGCCGAGTCCGTGCTGCATCGCAAGGCCGCGCGCTTTGGCACATCGCGCGTGGTGCAGGAGCTGCGCAGCAAGGGGCTGGACGATGGCCTGGTGCGCGCCGCCGCAGAACAATTGCGCGCCACCGAACTGCAGCGCGCCCATGCCGTATGGCGCCAGCGCTTCGGCTCACCGCCGGCCACCCCGCAGGAACGCCTCAAGCAGATGCGCTTTCTGGCCGCGCGCGGCTTTGGCGGAGAAATAGCGAGCAAGGTGCTGCGCGGGCGCAGCGAAGACTGGGATGACGGAGCTGCAGACGAAGGCAACTAATCCACGCGCCGGGTTGCGCCCCAGCACACCAGCGACCCCACGGTCACCAGCGCCACGCCCTGCCAGAAGCCCCAGCCCGGCTGCACCTGCAGCCAGGCACTGGCCAGCAAGGCAGAGAACACGGGCGTGAAGTACGAGGCCGCCGCCATCACGGCCAGATGCCCGTGCTGTATGCCGTGCTCCCAGCAGCTGTAGCCCATGGCCGTGAGCCCGCCCACGCCCAGCAGCTGCAGCACCACGGTGCCTGACCAGTGCATGCCGCCTTCGCCACCCAGCCACAGCCACTTGATCCACAGCGCCAGCGCAGTCCAGATCAGGAACAACCCCACGGCATTGTGCCCCCCACCCCAGCGCCGAGCAGCCAGCGAATAGCAGGGCCACAGCAGGGCCGCGCCAAAGGCGAGTCCATAGGCCAGCGGATTGGCCAGCATGTGGTCTGCCATGTCATGCATCTGCAGGGACTCGCCGCCCAGCACGCGCGTCAGACCCCACAGGCACAGCAGCACGCCGGGCCACAGCCACCAGCGCGCATGCTGCTGGCGCAGCAGCACCGCCAAGACGATGGTCAGGCTGGGCCACAGGTAATTGATCAGCCCCAGCTCCAGTGCCTGGGCGCGGTCCTGCGCCAGACCGATCGCCAGCGACAGACAGATTTCATAGACCGCAAACAGCAGGCCGCAGCCCCAGAAGTAGGCCGGATGCATGGCCCGCCACTGCGACGGCCTGGGCAGGCCGCGCACGGCGGCCACGCACAAGGCGCTGACCGTATAGAGCATGGCAGCACCGCCCACGGCGCCCAGCGGCTCGGCCACCGAGCGCATCAGGCCCACGGTGCAGCTCCAGCACACCACGGCCAGCAGGCCGATGGCGGTGGCCCGGCCTGCGGCTGCAGGGGAACTGCTGTGCGCTGAAGACATGGGAAAGGCTGCGCGCGGCAGGTCAGTGCGGCTGCAGCACCTGGCGCAGCGAGCGGTAAAGCGCGTCCGAGCCGTGCGCGCGGTTGTCCGCATCGAAGGAGAACTCGTTGCTGGACTGCGTGCCGGTCGCGTCCTCGGGACGCGCCTCCATGAAGAAGGACAGGAAGCGCGCGCCCTGGCGGCGGTGCATGGTCAGCACTTTCTCCAGCCGCTGCGGCGACAGTGCCACCAGCGGATGGAACTCCGTCACGCCATAGGCCGTGTGGCCATAGCGGCGCAGCATCTGGCCGACCAGCGGCCCATAGGTGTCTTCGCCATACAGGCTGACACCCAGGGACAGCCCCGGCATGCGTTGCAGGCTGCGCTCCACGGCGTAGCGGCTGGCGTCCCAGCTCGGATTCGCATGGGGGTTGAGCTGGTGGGCAAAGCGAGGCACCCGGCCCAGGCAGCCGTGCCCGATGTGCTCGGAAAAGCCCTGGATATAGTCGGCCACCTGCTGCTCGCGAAAATCGTTCCAGTCCGTCACCAGCGGGTTGTAGAACAGCGCCAGCCGGTCCTGCGGGCTGTCCACCCAGAACTCCACACCATCGGGCAGCTTGCCGAAGTCAGGCAAGGCCTCGGCGGCATGGGGCCTGGGCTCGCCCTGGTGGCGGTCCATCACGGCGATCTGGCGCGTGGCCAGCAGGCCCAGGCTGCGCCCGCCGGCCTGCAGCACCACGTCGATGCGGTGCAGGCCCTCGCCCAGCGCCGGATAGCGGATGTCGGCACGCCAGCCCACATCGGGCGTGAGGAAATCAGGCTTGGCCTGGGCCACATCCTGGCGGTGCATGTGCACGGGGGCGTGCGAGTAGGGGCGCCCGTCCACGAAGACGGCCACGGCCAGTTGCTTTTGCAGCTTCGCGTCGGGCGAGTGGACCCAGCCGGACACCGGGACCGTGCCAGCCGCATAGCTGTCGATGTGCTGGAAGAAGTTCTGCAGCGGCTCGCTGCGGATGTTGCGCGACGGAGGCTCCACCGCATCGAAGCTGGCGAACTCCGACTTCAGATGGGCATTGAGCCGCGCAATGTCGCCATAGCGCTGGCGCAGGAATGCATGGAAGCCCGCCACGGATGCAGGGCTGTAGTCGGTGACCGCATAGCCTTCGGCCGCGAACCCCATGCCGGCCTCGAAACCCGGGAACAGCTGGTGCGTCTCGCCCAGCACGGTGAGCGCACGCAGCGGATGCATGGCGGCATCGCCCGCAGCGCACATGCGCTCGGCCAGGGCATCAACCACCAGCTTGCGCACGCGCGTGATTTCATTGTCCTGCCGCGCAACCGACCACGGGAAGATGCGCGCGCCCAGATAGGTGTCCAGCGGCAGCGGTCCCTTGGGCGTCCAGGCCAGATTGGCGGGATCGGCGGCCAGGCGCTCCTCGGCCTGGGAGTGCACCTCGAAATGCGTGGCGAACAGGTAGAGCACCACGGGCCGCTGCGCCTGCGCCACCGTGCGCACCACGCGGTCCAGCGCCTCGCCCCGGACTTCCCAGGCCCGGCCGTTCCACTGCACATAGCGCAGCAGAGGCACGCTGAGCGTATAGCCCAGCTCCAGCCCCTCGCCCTGCGGCCGGCCCAAGCGCTGCAGCGTGGCTTTCACCATTTCCGCGGCCGAGCCCTGAGGGCCCAGGCAACTGGCAGGCACCTGCTGGAATTCCTTGGGAAAATCCTCGCGCAGCCCGTCCTGCACCAGGCAGGCTTCCATATTGCCCAGCAGCGGACTCAGCAGCAGGCGCGATGAGGAAGGCAATGCCGGCCGCAGCTTCCAGGCGAACACAACGATCAGCAGACACAGCACGGCCAGGGCCAGTACATGGCCCCAGACCGGACCGCGCCGGCCCGGCAAGGACGGGGGCGCGGGGGGCCTCACAGGCCCAGCATGATCTGCAGGTTCTGCACGGCGGCGCCGCTGGCGCCCTTGCCCAGGTTGTCCAGACGGGCGATCAGCACGGCCTGGCGGTACTGCTCATTGGCGAACACACGCAGCTCCAGCTTGTTCGTGTCGGTCAGCGTATCGGCAGCCAGCTTCATGTCTTCGGTGGGCGGCAGCACCGACACCCATTGCTCGGGCGTGTTGGTCGCCGCGTAGTGGGCGGCCAGCGCATCGTGCAGATCGGCGGCCTTGGGCGCGCCCGGCAGCAGGTCCAGATGCAGGGGCAGTTGCACCAGCATGCCCTGGCGGAAATTGCCCACGGCAGGAATGAAGACCGGGCGGCGCGTCATGCCCGTGTAGTGCAGGATTTCGGGAATGTGCTTGTGCGACAGGCCCAGCGCATAGGCCTCGTAAGGCGCGGCCGTGCCGGCCTCGTAGGCTTCGATCATGCTGCGGCCGCCGCCCGAGTAGCCGGACACCGAGGGCAGGCTCAGCGGGTAGTCGGCTGGAATGAGGCCTGCCGCCACCAGCGGGTGCAGCAGTGCGATGGCGCCCGTGGCATAGCAGCCGGGGTTGGCCACGCGCGTGGCAGCCTTGACGGCTTCCAGCTGGCCCTTGCGCAGCTCGGGAAAGCCGTAGACCCAGCCCGGCGCCACGCGGTGGGCGGTGGAGGCATCGATGATCTTGATGGCGCGGCCGGTCTCGGCCTCGATGGCGTCGACCATGGCCACGGTTTCGCGCGCAGCGTCGTCATGCAGGCACAGGATGACCAGGTCCACGCCGGCGATCAGCGCACGCTTGGCAGCAGGATCCTTTCGCAGCTCGGGCGCAATGCTGACCAGCTCCACGCCGGACAGATCGACCAGACGCTCACGGATCTGCAGCCCTGTCGTGCCTGCTTCGCCATCGATAAAGACTTTTGCCATCGCTGTATTTCTCCTGCTGCGCGGCCCTCCTGGAGCCGCTGCGGCACCATTGCCGCGTTCCAGCTGCGGATTCTCACCGAAACCGGGTCCCCCTGCGCCCGTTGTCGCAAAACGGTTGGCAGCGGCGATCCAGGGCCGCTGACATGCGCCTGTTACAAACGGCGGGCAGGGCCGCCTGCAGATCCTCTATAAGACAAAAGAGCTGTGGCGTCTGGAGGAAATGTCGGGAAACCGTCTTTTCCCTGACATATCAATGCATTGCACAGTTCCTGGCATGCTGCTTGGCCCGCAGGAAATTGTGGATTCTGCGCATGGGGGCGTGTCGGATGGCGCAGTGCAGCATGGTACATTCGGCGATTGCCAGGTCACTCCGCCTTGAGGCAGCACCCCAGGGCTACCGGGTCAATCCCCCCCTATTTGTTTGAGAGAGACATCATGAAGATTCATGAATACCAAGGCAAGGACATCTTGCGTCAGTTTGGTGTGCCTGTACCTCGCGGTATCCCTGCGTTCACAGTGCAAGAGGCCGTCGAGGCCGCCCAGAAGCTCGGCGGCCCCGTGTGGGTCGTGAAGGCCCAGATCCACGCTGGTGGTCGCGGCAAGGGCGGCGGCGTGAAGGTTGCCAAGAGCATCGACGACGTCAAGGCACTGGCTGGCCAGATCCTGGGCATGCAGCTGGTAACGCACCAGACCGGCCCCGAAGGCCAGAAGGTCCGCCGCCTGTACATCGAAGACGGCGCCGACATCCAGAAGGAATACTACCTGTCGTGCGTGACCGACCGCGCCACGCAGAAGGTGGCCTTCATCGCTTCGAGCGAAGGCGGCATGGACATCGAGGAAGTGGCCCACTCCACGCCCGAGAAGATCATCACCATCTTCGTCGATCCCCTGGTCGGTCTGACCCAGGCCCAGGGCGAAGAGCTGGCCAAGGGCATCGGCATGCCTGCCGACTCCACTGCCCAGTTCATCGACATCTGCCAGAAGCTCTACAAGTGCTACATGGACACGGATGCCTCGCTGGTCGAGATCAACCCCCTGAACCGTGACAGCAAGGGCAATGTCATTGCCCTGGACGCCAAGTTCAACTTCGACGCCAACGCCCTGTTCCGCCTGCCCGAAATCGTGGCACTGCGCGACCTGGACGAAGAAGATCCCGCCGAAGTCGAAGCCTCCAAGTTCGATCTGGCCTACATCTCGCTGGACGGCAACATCGGCTGCCTGGTCAACGGTGCCGGCCTGGCCATGGCCACCATGGACACCATCAAGCTGTTCGGCGGCGAGCCGGCCAACTTCCTGGACGTGGGCGGCGGCGCCACCCCCGAGAAGGTCACCGAAGCCTTCAAGATCATGCTGAAGAACCCCAAGGTCGAAGGCATTCTGGTCAACATCTTCGGCGGCATCATGAAGTGCGACACCATCGCCACCGGCGTGATCACTGCCTGCAAGGCCGTGAACCTGCAAGTGCCCCTGGTCGTGCGCATGAAGGGCACGAACGAAGAACTGGGCAAGAAGATGCTGGCCGAGTCCGGCCTGCCCATCATCAGCGCCGACACCATGGCCGAAGCGGCCACGAAGATCGTCGAAGCCGTCAAGTAAGCAGGCCCGGAGAACACACCATGTCTATCTACATCAATAAAGACACCAAGGTCATCACCCAAGGCATCACGGGCAAGACGGGCCAGTTCCACACGGAAAAATGCATCGAGTACGCGAACGGCAAGAACTGCTTCGTGGCCGGTGTGAACCCCAAGAAGGCCGGCGAAAAGATCTTCGACGTGCCAATCTACGCCTCCGTCAAGGAAGCCGCACAAGGCACGGGCGCCACGGTCTCCGTGATCTACGTTCCCCCCGCAGGCGCTGCCGCCGCGATCTGGGAAGCCGTGGAAGCCGACCTGGACCTGGCCATCTGCATCACCGAAGGCATCCCCGTCCGTGACATGCTGGAAGTGCGCAACAAGATGCGCGCCAAGGAAGCTGCAGGCGGCAAGCGCACCCTGCTGCTGGGCCCCAACTGCCCCGGCCTGATCACGCCCGACGAGATCAAGATCGGCATCATGCCCGGCCACATCCACAAGAAGGGCCGCGTCGGCGTGGTCAGCCGCTCCGGCACGCTGACCTACGAAGCCGTGGCTCAGCTGACCGAACTGGGCATTGGCCAGTCGTCGGCCGTAGGCATCGGCGGTGACCCGATCAACGGCCTCAAGCACATCGACGTGATGAAGGCCTTCAACGACGATCCCGACACCGACGCCGTCATCATGATCGGCGAAATCGGCGGTCCCGACGAAGCCGAAGCTGCCCGCTGGTGCAAGGACAACATGAAAAAGCCCATCGTCGGCTTCATCGCTGGTGTCACCGCCCCTCCCGGCAAGCGCATGGGCCACGCCGGCGCGCTGATCTCCGGCGGCGCCGACACGGCCGACGCCAAGCTGGCCATCATGGAAGAGTGCGGTTTCGTCATCACCCGCAATCCCTCCGAAATGGGCCGCCTGCTCAAGGGCCTGATCTAAGCGGCACCGGTTCTGCGTGACATCCAGGGTTCGCCCCAGGAAGAAATTACGCAGAATTACGAATCGGTAAGGCGGCAAGTCCGCCCTACACTGACGACTCCAAAAAAGAAAAAGCGCCAGAGGCTACTGCCCTGGCGCTTTTCAACTCATAACAGCGGAGAAACCATGGAATACCTGCAAAGCGCCGATTTCTGGATCGGCCTGTTGAAGATCGTCTGGATCAACATCATCCTGTCTGGCGACAACGCCGTCGTCATCGCCCTCGCAGCACGCTCGCTGCCTCCCGCACAGCAAAAGAAAGCCGTCATGTTCGGCTCCGGCGCCGCCGTGGTGCTGCGGATCATCCTGACCGTGGTCGCGGCAAAGCTGCTGGAGCTGTCGTTCCTGCAGATCGTGGGCGGCTGCCTGCTGCTGTGGATCGGCCTGCAGCTGCTGACCGGCGAAGAAGATGATGAAGGCGAATCCAAGGGCCATGGCAGCATGATGGTCGCCATCCGCACCATCCTGATCGCCGACCTGGTGATGAGCCTGGACAACGTGATCGCCGTGGCCGCCACTGCGCAGGGCAACATGGTCCTGCTGATCCTGGGCCTGGCCATCAGCATCCCGCTGGTGATCTTCGGCTCCACGCTGATGATCAAGCTCATGGAGCGCTTCCCCGTCATCATCACGCTGGGCGCCGCCCTGATCGGCTGGGTCGGCGGAGAAACCATCGTCAACGACCGCCTGCTGCACGGCTACGCCATCAGCCACCCCTGGCTGCACTATGTGGCGGCCGCAGCCGGCGCCGTGCTGGTCGTGGGCATTGGCAAGTTCCTGCAGGCTCGCTCCGGCGCAAAGCACGCAGCCCAGGCCTGACGCTGCCGCAGGCAGCACCGTCGCCGCATCACGAACGCACTGCCCCGGCAGTGCGTTTTTGCTTTGTGAGGACCCATCTTGATGTGGCGTCAAGCTGACGAGCCGTTGCGCCCGCGCATTCCGGGCACTTGCGCGCACTGTTTTCATTTACGCTGTGCACCGGTCTTCACCATTGCATCTGCACACCAGGGACTGATGGCACCACCGCCGAATCCGTCCTTTGCCACCATGCCCAGCGCCCCCAAAATCCCGGACCAACCCACCCGGCAGCAAGCTCCTGCCCAGTACTGCGCCATGGTTGCACGCACCGATGTGGGCCGGCGCCGTGACAACAACGAGGACGCCGTCACCATCCACCCCAGCGCCCAGCCCTGGCCCATTGCCGTGCTGGCCGATGGCATGGGCGGCTACAACGCCGGCGAAGTCGCCAGCGCCATGGCTATCAGCCTGGTATCCGTGGCGCTGCAAAGCACCACCACCGAGGCGCCCGTGGCCAACACGCCGCAGGCCCGCCAGGAATTGCAGCAGTCACTTGCCAATGCCCTGAACCTGGCCAACGCCGCCATCCTCACCGCCGCCCAGGAAACACCCGGCTGCCGCGGCATGGGCACCACCGTCATCGCAGCCGCTTTGCTGCCCGGCCTGCTGATGCTGGCCCACCTCGGCGACTCGCGGGCCTATGGATGGCGCGATGGCCAACTGCTGCGCCTGACCCGGGACCACACCTGGCTCCAGGAAGAAATCGATGCAGGCCGCATCCAGGACCACGAAGCCCGGCAGTCCGGCCTGGGCCACCTGCTCACCCAGGCCCTGGGCGTGACCCAGGACGTCACACCCGACTTCAATGAATGGCCGCTGCAGCCTGGCGACCGCATCCTGCTGTGCTCCGACGGCCTTACCGACATGCTCGATGACGACGCCATTGCCGCCCTGTTCAAGCAGTCCAGCCCGCTGCCCGTGCTGCTGACCTCGCTGCTCACGGCCGCCAATGAAGCAGGCGGAAACGACAACATCAGCGCAGCGCTCATCGAACTCCAGGCCAACCCGCCCTCTGCCGCCTGCGCTGCCATCGATTGAGCCCAGACAGAGCGCAGGGATCGACGGCAGAACCCATCCGATGGACGCGCTTGCGTACGCAGAAACCCCAGGTTCCAATTGTCAAAAATGATTGCACACCCAACAATCGGTCAAAGACAAGCCATAGCCTGTATCAAATACGATGACGGACTCCGGCGTGCCCGGGCCGCAGACATAATAGTTGGATAGACCCCAGCTCCGGATCACCCAGTGCAGTGCAAGCCGGGCATAACAAAGGAATTTTGAGCATGCCGACCCTGGTCATCTCCATCGACGGCGCCGTCATCAAGGAAGTGCAGCTGATCAAGGAGCGCACCACGCTGGGACGCCGCCCCTACAACGACATCGTCATCGACAACCTCGCGGTCAGCGGGGAGCATGCCGTGCTCAGCATCGTCGACGGTGCCGTCATCATCGAAGACCTGCGCAGCACCAATGGCACCTATGTCAACGGCCAGCCCATACTGCGCCAGACCCTGAACCACGGCGACCTGCTGGACATCGGCAAGTACAAGATCCGCTTCGTCCAGCAGCAGGCCAGCGCCTCCTCGCGCTCGGCCCTTGCCGCCATTGCCGCCGCCGTCGAGGCCACCCGCCCCGCCCCGCTGGCCGAAGCGGACCTGCCTTCGCAGTTCAGCTCGGAGACCCCTTCGGGCTTCGACCACACCCTGCCCCCCTCCATGGCCGGCCTGGCCACGCGCCAGGCCGCCATCCGCATGCTCAACGGCAACGCCGCCGGCCGCGAAGTCCCCCTGGTCAAGGTCGTCACCACCCTGGGCAAGCCCGGCGTGGCCGTGGCCTCCATCACCCAGAAGCACCACGGCTTCGTGCTGGCCCAGCTGGAAGGCGACGCCCCCAGCCTCAAGCTCAACGGCCAGGAAATCGGCCGCCGCGCTGCACCGCTGCAGCATGGCGACACGCTGGAACTCGCTGGCACCCAGATGCAGTTCCTGGTGGCCTGAAGGACCGGCTTGATCTACTGACAAGCTACGCCAATGCATTTTTAGCAAGCTCACCATCCTTGACAAAAATGTCACGCAACTTGGATCAATTTGTCAGAGAATGCGCATCAACCGTGTAAGTTGCAACCAAACCCTACATTGCAAGGACCTTCGGTCCCTCCAGCACAGCTGGCACGGCTCTTGCTCGACAGAGCATGCAATCAACCCCTATGAGGAGAAGTTCATGAAGCGTTCCATCCAGCAAGGTTTTACCTTGATCGAATTGATGATCGTCGTGGCGATCATCGGCATTTTGGCAGCCGTTGCGCTGCCGGCTTATCAGGATTACACGGTGCGCTCGCGTATCACTGAAGGCCTCGGCCTTGCACAGCCAGCCCGTTCTGGCTTGGCTACCGACGGAGTTGCCAGCCTGAATGACTATCAACGTTTTGTTGCTACATGGAACGCACAAGCAGGCGGCACGGGCGCAAATTCCAAGTTTGTAAACGCTGTGTTCTTCAGCGACAACGGCACTTCTGCTCTTGCTGGCTCGTCCGCCACTGGTGCTGCAGCTGAACATATCGCAATTCGCTACAATGCGGCCAATGTCGGCAGCCTGGGTAGCCGCGTTTTGCTGCAACTGTATCCTCGTATGCGCACAGGCACTGCAAGTGAAGCTGCCGTAACTCTGCCGACCGCATGGGCTGCGGGTAAATCTGGTGCTCTTGACTGGGCTTGTGTTGGCGAGACTGCGACGACTGCTTTGTCCACTGGTCGCCGTCTGGGCGGTGGTTTCACACCTCTCGACATCGGCGTTCTGGCAAAGTACTCCCCTGCTGAATGCCGCTGATATCGAAATATTTTTCGATAGATAAAAAGGAGCGCTTTGCGCTCCTTTTTTTATCAAAAACAGATATTTTTGCATTTTTTACAAATTACAAACCGCGAAGATGCAAGGAAATAGATTTCCTTGCCTCGCAATGCTGTGGCCCAGCATTCTACATATTTTAAATCACACACAATTGTGGACAGTAGAGTAAAAAGCGCTTTGCGTGCAGCAAGCTTGCATCTCCTTGCTAGTTCAGCTATTGCAACAGGTATTGCCTTTTTGGTATTTTGGCTGTGGTTTCCTTTCCCCTACCGCGAGCTGGTTGGCGGCAGGAGCCTTTTCTTGCTGATCATTGGTGTAGATGTCATATGCGGCCCAGCACTCACTGCCATTGTTTTCAATCCTCGCAAGCCTCGACGCGAACTTATTCAGGATCTGAGCCTGGTCATGATACTCCAGCTGGCAGCACTGATCTATGGCCTTTTCACCTTGAGCCAGGCCAGGCCGGTATATACAGTTTTTGAGACAGATCGTTTTCGAGTCATCACTGCAGCAGATATCTCACCAGAAAAACTACAACCCAGACAAGGTGGATTACAGGTTCTGCCATGGATGGGTCCCCGGATCATCGGCACAAGAACACCCCAAGGAGGACAGGAATTTCTGGAAAGCCTTGATTTATCTTTGGCCGGAATCGATCCATCCATGCGACCCGATTGGTGGCAGCCTTATGAAATGAGCAAGGCAGCGGTGCTGGAGAGGGCCAAGAATGTGGAATTACTGAGGAATAAGCATCCCACCCAACATCAATTGATTGATCAAGCGATCAGAGACAGCGGGCTTTCGGAACAATATCTGGCATGGCTGCCATTGACCAGTTTTCGAAGCCTGGAATGGGTTGCCTTCATTGATTCCCGAACAGCCGAAATAAAATCCTTTGCGCCTGTCGATGGATTCTAACCATCATGAGCCATGATTCTCCAAAACCTCAAGAATATCATTCAAACCATTGATGCACCGAAATGGCTACTCCTTGCAATATTTATTGCATTGAATGGATTGTTTCAATGGATATCCATACACTTTGGCTATAAGAGATATTTCATCAGCGCGGAGATATTTCTATCCTTCTTTCTCGTGGCGATTGGCTTCAAGTGGATCGGATCAGCCGCCTTCATATTTTCTATTTCTCAGGAAATATTCCTGGGAATGACAAAAGTATTTTACCTTTTCAACTATTCACAGATAAGCACGATTACAAGCTTTGCCTTTGAGGCCAAGCCTTCCTACTTGGCAGCATTGGCTGTCTGCTCCGGAATAATAGCACTACTATTCATCAAATCCATCAAGCTTCTGGAATCAATCAATTGGAAGCGTGTGTTCACCACAGGTATATTACTGGCCTTGCTCCAAGGGGCATTTTCATTTCGTGAAGGAAACTTCACCCATCCCTCATACCTTGATCGCAGTGACCTCATTTTTGGCAGTTCTTCCTATTTCATAGGAAATTTGCAGGCATTGAACGAGCAGGCGTTCTTCCTCACCAGCAATGACAATGTGGAGTTTCACAAGATAACCCAGCCTTCCGCAGCGTCTCTCTCCCTTTCCGGGCCCCTGCCCGACAAAATACTTCTCATAATTGCTGAATCCTGGGGAAAACCAAAAGACAATTCCATATTGGAAAAACAGATTACAGCGATAACATCCAACCCTCACTCATCCCATATTCAAACTGGAAGTATACACGCCGTAGGCTCCACCATATTCGGCGAATTTCGCGAGCTGTGCGGAAAGATTCCCACAAAACTGAAATTCAAGAACATATCCAGCGACGAAAATTCAGTCGGAGAATGCCTTCCCGCATTGCTTCACTCCAAAGGCTACAAAACGGTATCGTTGCACGGCGCCCACAGCACCATGTATGGACGACTGGAATGGTATCCAGTAGTCGGATTTCACGAAATGATATTCAAGGAAATTCTTCCAATATCCCGAAAGACAGAATGCTATTCATTCCCTGGATATTGTGACAAGTACCTTTTCAGCATAGCAAAAGAGAAACTCTCATCAGCACCGAAGACATTTGTCTACTGGATGACACTTAATTCACACACCCCTTATGATGAGAGAGATGTAAGCAATTTCCGCGAGAGCATCTGCAAGCTGGCATTTGGAGAAATATACGAATCTCAACTGTGCACCTACCATCAATTGCACACTCAATTCTTTGAAGAATTATCAGAAATGATCAACGACAAGAAAATGCACGGGGTCAAGGTGGTCGTCGTGGGAGATCATGCCCCCATCTTCAATAGCGAATCAGCCCGCATGCAATTTGAAGCCGATCAGGTTCCCATGCTTCAGTTCACCGTCCAGTAGGTTTATATCGTTGACTTGATTACTGCATGAGCGGCATTCAAACTTCCTGACTTGCCCCCTCGCTTCTCCACGACCCTCACCCCCTCCATCACCATGCCCTTGTCCACCGCCTTGCACATGTCGTAGACCGTGAGCAGGGCGACCTGAACAGCGGTGAGCGCCTCCATCTCCACGCCCGTGGGCCCCACCGTTTCCACCGTGGCCATGCAGCGGACGGCAGATGCCTCGGCCAACAGCTCAAACTCCACAGCCACCCGCGTCAACGCCAGCGGATGGCACAGCGGAATCAGGTCACTGGTCTTCTTGGCGGCCATGATGCCGGCGATGCGCGCAATGCCCAGCACGTCGCCCTTCTTGGCGGTGCCGCTCTGGATGATGGCCAGGGTGGCGGGCTGCATGGTGATGCGGCCTTCGGCGACCGCGATGCGGTGGGTGGCAGGCTTGGCGCCGACATCGACCATGTGGGCCTGGCCCTGGGCGTCGAAATGGGTGAGGGAAGACATGGCACAACTCCAAAAAATGCACGGGCCGGTCTACGGCAGACCTGACACGCTGGTCAGTCCTGCCGTGAACGTTCGGCGAACCGAGGCATCATAGTGGGGTGTTCCACCGCCCGGCATCAAGGTGCAGGGCCCGGCCTTCTGGCCTCCTACCTGCCCATGCGCCCATCACGCCTGAAGACACGTTTCGCCGTTGGCCTGCAGTTGCTGGCCGCGTCCCTCACCATCGCAACGCATGCCCCCGCACAGGCCCAGTTGCGCCTGCCAACGCTGGGCGACGGCGCAGCCACGACTACCAGTGACGAGCGGCGCCTGGGTGACCGCATCATCCGCTCGCTGTACCGCGATCCGGACTACATTGACGATGCGGTACTGCAGGAGTATGTGGAAGGCATCTGGCAGCACCTGGTCGATGCGGCGCGCACGCGGGGCGAGCTGTCGGACGAGCTGGAAGAGCGCTTTGCCTGGGAGATCCTGCTGGGGCGGGACCGCTCGGTCAACGCCTTTGCGCTGCCCGGCGGCTATCTGGGAGTGCACCTGGGACTGATCGGCGTGGTCAGCACGCGCGACGAACTGGCTTCGGTGCTGGCGCATGAATTGAGCCACGTCACCCAGCGCCACATTGCGCGGCTCATTGCCCAGCAGGGCAAGCAGACGCCGCTGATGATCGGCTCGATGATCCTGGGCGCCCTGGCCGCCAGCCGCAGCCCGGATGCCGCCATGGCGATGATGATGGGCGGCCAGGCGCTGGCCGTGCAGAACCAGCTGAACTTCTCTCGCGACATGGAGCGCGAGGCCGACCGCATGGGTTATGGCTTGATGGCGCCTGCGGGCTTTGCGCCGCAGGGCTTTGTCACCATGTTCGACAAGCTGCAGCAGGCCAATAGGCTCAATGACAACGGCAGCTGGCCCTATCTGCGCAGCCATCCGCTGACCACGGAGCGCATGGCCGACATGCATTCACGCCTGCCGCGCGGCGTTGCGCCCGCGCCCGCCCCTTCCCTGGAACACGTGATGATGGCCGCACGGGCCCGCGTGCTGTCGCGCCCGGGCGTGGACGTGCTGCGCCAGTGGGCCGAGCTGCCGCGCTCCACCAGCTTTGGCAGCCAAACCCCGACCCAGCAGGTGGCACAGTTGTATGCCGCCACACTGAGCGCCGTGCAATTGCGCGATTGGGCCGAGGCGCGGGAAATGTCCGGGCGCCTTCAAGCGGCCACGGCCGCCGATCCCGGCGCCCTGCGGCAGGCCAAGCTGCTGCAGGCCGAACTGGAGCTGACAGCCGGCAAGCCCGGCGCCGCGTTGCAGGCGTTGCCACCGCTCTACCTGCCTGCAGCCGCACCTGCCCAGGCCAGTCCCACGGAATCCGTTCCCGCCAAGACAACGGAAAGCGGCCCCAGCCTGGCCACCGTCAATGTGATCGAAAACCGCGCCGTGCGCAGGCCGGAATTGCTGATGCGCACGCAGATCCTGCTGCGCGAGCAGGGCGCCGCCAGCATGGCAGGCCCGCTGCAGACCTGGGTGACGGACCACCCGCGCGATGCCAGCGCCTGGCAATTGCTGGCCCAGGTTCAGCGCTCTCAGGGCCAGGAGCTGCGCGCGCTGCGCGCCGAGGCCGAGGCCCAGGTCGCGCACTACGACTATGCGGCCGCGGTGGATCGCTTCAAGGCAGCGCAGGAACTGGCCCGCAAGGGCGGGCCCAAGGTGGATTTCATTGAAGCCTCCATCGTGGACACGCGGCTGCGTGCCGTGGAGGAGCTGCTAAGGGAACAGGCGCGCGAGAAGTGACTCGATGGCCAGGCCCAGCAGCGAGTAGATGAGCGCGCCCAGCATGGCCGCCCAAAAGCCCGCGACATGAAAGCCGCTGAGCAGGCCCGAGGCTGCCCAGAACATCAGTCCGTTGACCACGAAGAGAAACAGCCCGACCGTCACGATGGTCACGGGCAGCGTCAGCACCACGAGGATGGGCCGCAGCACCGCGTTGAGCAGGCCGATGACCAGCGCCGCGATCATGGCCGAACTGAAGCTGTTGACCTGCACGCCGCCATAGAGATAGGCCACGACCAGCAGGGCACCGGCGCTGAGCAGCCATTTGATCAGGATTTTCATGCGGGCAGCATAGCAGCAGCCGGCAGATCCGGGTTGAGGCGGCGCACTGGGAACCGTGGACCGGAGAACTCCATGAAAAACGGCATCCCGTTTTCTGGGATGCCGTCCTGACAGTGATCGCCTGACCAGAGCAGCCAGGCAGATGCCAGCCTTTAGACCATCGCTTCCTCGAACACCAGGCCCATCAGCGCGCCGATGGCCGCCAGCGTTCCCGGAAGATTCCAGCGCCGACCCAGCGGGGCTGCAGGCGCCACGGCTGGGGCCGTGGATTCCTGCTTGGGGCGGCGCGCATCGACGATCTGGGCCGCGCCATGCTCCTGCTGGAGCTGGGCCACCAGTTCGGCCAGCGGCCCCTTGGCCAGCACCGGCGTGATTCGGCCTGCACTGTCACCGAACACCGGCAGCAACTGGGCAAACAGCTTGTCGGCCCACTTGCCGCGCCAGCTTTCGCGTGCGCTGTGGCTCACCCATTTGCTGACACGGTGGGTTATGCGCGGTGCGCAGGCCACCAGCAACCAGTGCGAGGACTGGGCCTGCGGCGAGGCGGCCAGGGCCTGGACCAGAGGCAGGGCGTAGGAAGCGTCATCCACGTAGACGATGATGGGGTTCAAAGCAAGTCCTTGTCGAACTGGGTTTGCGGGGTGGGACAGGCGGGCGGTCAAAGCCGCCCTTGCACTGGATTGTCGCGAATCGGCGCGGGAGGCCAGACAGGCCAACCCGGCGCCAACCTCAACTTTTCAGGAAATCAAGCTCCGTGGGCATCCGCCTTGGGAGCAGGACGGCGCGAAGCGATGTACTTGCCCAGTGCCAGCACCAGCAGGGCTCCGAACACGCTGGCACCGTACTTGAGCATGTCGGTCTGGGGCAGCTTGACCATCCAGTCCCACTTCTCCGTATTGGCGAAGACGGGGTCGGTGACCAGCATGCCGCCGGCAATCCAGCCCAGCAGCATGCCGCCGGCCACGATGATGATGGGGAAGCGCTCCATCAGCTTGATCACGAGCTGCGAGCCCCAGACGATGATGGGGATGGAGATCAACAGACCCAGCACGACCAGCAGCAGCTGGTGTTCGCCCGAGCTCTGTGCGGCGCCGGCGATGGCGATCACGTTGTCCACGCTCATCACCAGGTCGGCGACGATGATGGTCTTGATGGCCGCCAGCAGCTTGTCGCTGCCCTGGATGTTGTCATGGCCATCTTCATCAGGCGCAATCAGCTTGATACCGATCCACACCAGCAGCAGTGCGCCGACAAACTTCAGGAAGGGCAGCGCCAGCAGCGTCATCGCGAAGGCGATCAGGATGACGCGCAGGATGATGGCGCCAGCCGTGCCCCAGATGATGCCCTTCTTGCGCTGCGCGGGCGGCAGCTTGCGGCAGGCCAGCGCGATCACGACCGCGTTGTCCCCGCCCAGCAGGATGTCGATGATGATGATTTGGCCCAGGGCCACCCAGAACGGGGCGTGAGTCAGAAAGTCCAAGTCCATAAGGTCCTCGCTGTTGAGTACGGCCGGCGGGAACTCCTCCCTCCTGGAGAAACACCCACCAGCACAGAAAGACCGATGCGACGACACAGCGCCTACCCGGGCAAGGACATGCCTGGCTCAGGGGAGAACACCTTGATCGACCGTCATCAGGTCCATCAAAGGTCTTGCTCGGCTGCGGTATGCACCGCAGCCCGGAAGGCCGGAAGCTTGCGCTTCGTATTGACGACCATTCCGATGCCGGCGCGGTGGCTTTGCAACCACCCCTGCCGGCAGAGAGCTACTCCCCTTCGAACCTGCGGATTGCAACACAAAGCCGCTGCGGCACGCAAGTGAAAAAACCCTTCAATTCCACGGAAAGCACAAGCAACACATCCCGCACTCCTTTTATACATCTGCCCCCAACGCTTCACTATTCATAGCAACCCTGAAGCTGATGGAGTGTTGCAGCAGTGCCCGGCCGAGGACTGGCATGCGCCTTATCATCGCTGTCCCTTCCCCTTGCCCGTCCATGACCGCACTGCACATCACCGATATCGAAGCCGCCATCAACTACTGGCGAGAGCGCCACCCGTCCCCGGACGGCGTGCTGCTGCAGCCCGAAGTACGGGCCCTGGCCGAGGTGTACGCGCTGATGATCTTCTGGCATGAGACCGAAGTGCAGGTTGAGGGCTTTCCCTCGCACGCCATGGCAGCCTGGCTGGCCTGGTACGACACGACCCCCGATACGCCCTGCATCGCCATCTGCTCCACCAGCCAGGGCGACGAGAAATGCAAGGGTTGTGGCCGCAGCTTCGACGAAGTGCAGATGTGGACCGCCATGGAGCCACCACAGAAGCGTGCCGTATGGCGCAGGATCACGACAGAAGGCGACTCCTGGCGCTTTACCCGTTATGCAGAGCGTGCGGCCGAGCGCGCGGACATATCGCGCAAACCCAGCTGATTGCCGTATATCGCACCGAACCAGTGCGATGTTGCAGGCGGCCTAACATCAGCCCCCATGCTGCAGACCGCCGCTTCCAGCCACCGCCGCGCCCGCCCCTGCATGCGCCTCACGGCAAGTGATGCGGGGAGCACGCGCGTGCCGGCCGGCAAGGCCTGGCCTGCCACGGCCGCTCGCCTGCGCGAGCGCGATGCAGCGCGGCTGAACATCGGCCCCAGACAGGCCGCACGGTCTTGATGCGCTGCCCTGCGCGGAACCGGGCAGCGTCGCTTCACTGAATCCGCTCTTCTTGCGCCGCCTTCACCTTGAAACTGAAGGCGGTTGGATTTTCACGCGTCTGCCGGGCCACAAGGCCTGCCGACAAAGCGAGCTTTGCCGTGACCTGTCTAGCCTTTGCCCCAGCCGGGCCCTCGTTTTCCACCCTCTGGCGCCATCTGCGTGATGCCGTGGCGCATCGCGCCTCGGCCCGCTTGCGGCCGCACCACGTCACCGAACTGCGCATCGACGTGATGCAGCCGCTGGTGGAGGGCGAGCTCGAAGCCATTCATGAGCGCCTGTACCAGCCCGGCAACAAGCTGCACGGCCTGGAGCGACGTCCGCTTCACGATCCGCAGTTCCAGCTGCACTGGCGGGAGGCCGACGGCGAATGGTTTGCCTACGTGGAGGATATGGAGCGGCGCTGCCTGGCCGGCTACACGGTGTTCAATCGCCTGGTCGAAGTGGACAAGCGCACCGACCGCCGCGTGCGCTCGCCCCATTCGCGCTTTGCGCCGGACTACCAGCGGCGCGGCATCGCCAGCGCCGTCTACCGCAGCGTGCTCGATACGGGCACCTGCCTCGTCAGCGGCGCACGCCAGTCGCCGGGTGCCCACGGCCTGTGGAACCATCTGGCGCGCAGCTATGACGGCCGCTATGTGGGCATCACGGAGAGCAAGTCGCTGATCCATCTGGGCTGCAATGTGCCCGACGATGTCATGGACCGGCTGTCCACTCGCCGCATGCTGCTGGGCGCGGGCTGGACGGTGGAGTCCTTCGCCCAGGCCGTCCGGATGCAGTTGCCTGACTGAGACAGTGGCTTGCTTGGGCCAGTGCCCGGCTACTTCCAGCGCAGCGGCTCGATGAAGACCGTGCCCAGATTGCTGCTGAGCGTCAATGCGCCTTCCTGGATGGTGGCCTGCAGTTGCATGCTGCGCTCGGCCAGCTCCGCCAGCGACTGGGAGGTTTCGGAGGGAATCCGCCAGACCTGCAGCTTGTTCAGTCGTGCCAGCTTGCCTTCCAGGCCTTTCCACCAGACTTCCGCCGCATGGTGGAAGGCGTAGAGCACTACGGCATCGGACTTGTTGCATGCCTTGGCGATGGGCTTTTCCTCGGGCTGGCCGACCTCGATCCACAGGCGCTTGGCTCCCGTGAAGTCGGTCAGCGAGACATCGGGATCCTCGGGATCGGACAGGCCCGCGCCAAAGGCCAGCGTGCCGTCGCCGTTGCACATGTCGCTGAGCTGGTGGGCATTGAGGGCCAGGGCCACAAGGCGCACCATCATGCGTTCGTCCGTTTCGCTGGGATGGCGAGCCAGGGTCAGCGCATGGTCGGCGTAGTAGCCGTGGTCAATGTCGGCGATGGACAGGTTCGCCTTGAAGATGGTGGATTTGAGGGCCATGAGACAGGTAGTTCGGCAGGTGAGGGTCAGCCCGTCACATGCGACGAAGGGATTTTGGGAGCACCCGAAGCGGGCCGGGCAGGCTTGAAGTTCAGTGCCTGCTTTTCTAGCAAATGCCAGGACAGCACGGCCAGCAGGCCCGTGCCGGCCACGGTGCAGGCCAGAGCTGCGCCATAGCCGAGCCGGTCCGCGAAATGCCAGACCACCAGCTGCTGCACGGGAAAGGCGTAAATGTACAGGCCGTAAGAGAAATCGCCGAAATGCCCTGCATGCTTGAGAAGGGGCGTGGATGCCGATCCTGCCACCACGGAAAAAACTGCAAGCGCCAGCAAGGGTGCCTGGCCCGCAATGATCGCCGGGCCTTTGAAGTAGAGGACGGCAAGCAGCAGCAGCATTGCAGTCATCGCCAACGGGCGGCGCTCTATCCACAGATGGCGCCAGCAGGCCAGCGTCGCGCCCAGCGCGAACACCATGCCGTATTGCAGTCCGAACGACCAGGCAGGCATGGCAGCACCCGGCGCTGGGCTGTAGTGCCACTGCATGCCCAAAAGCAGCGCAAGAAATGCCAGGGGAGCAACCCAGGGCCAGCGCATCACACCCAGGGCTCCGGCTGCAGCAAGGAAGGCATAGCAGCCCACTTCCAGCGGGATGGTCCACAAGGGACCATTGACCGATGAAGCCAGCACGTTGCCATCAAATACGCCCGGCAGCGCAAACTGTGTGTCCAGCCACAGGTTGCGCAGATAGTCCCACGTCAATGGATGCGCGAGATAGGCCTTCAAGGGCAAGGTAGTGACCAAGGGCCCGAGCACGAAAGCGCAGAGCAGGACGGCTGCGATGAGGCCGGGCCAGATACGCAGCGCCCGGCGCGCCGCAAAGCGCCCCAGATGCGGGTCAGCCAGCCAGGACAAGGTGACGAGATAGCCACTGATGGCAAAGAAGATGACCACGCCCAGCGCCCCGGGCTCGTTGTGCAGGAGCTGGGGAACCGGCAAGCCCATGACCGCGAACTGATGGCTCCAGATGACCAGCAGTGCGGCCAGCAGTCTCAGCGCGTCGAAATTGTTGGATCGCGCCGAAGTGCCGGCACCATGGGCCTGCATCAACTCAGACGCGGCGCGCCAGCTCGGCCGCCTTGCCCACATAGGAGGCAGGCGTCATGGCCAGCAGGCGGTCCTTGTCGGCCTGGGGGATTTCCAGGCCGTTGATCAGGCGGTGCAGGTCTTCGGCCTGCACGGTCTTGCCGCGCGTGACTTCCTTGAGCTTTTCGTAGGCGCCCTGCACGCCGTAGCGGCGCATGACGGTCTGGATGGGCTCGGCCAGGACTTCCCAGGCGTTGTCCAGGTCTTCCTGCAGGCGCTCTTCGTTGAGTTCGAGCTTGTTCAGGCCGGTCATCAGCGAGCTGTAGGCCAGCGTGGCATAGCCCATGGCCACGCCGATGTTGCGCAGCACGGTCGAATCGGTCAGGTCACGCTGCCAGCGCGAGATGGGCAGCTTTTCGGCCAGGTGCTTGAGCAGGGCGTTGGCCAGGCCCAGGTTGCCTTCGGCATTCTCGAAGTCGATGGGGTTGACCTTGTGCGGCATGGTCGAGGAGCCGATCTCGCCGGCCTTCAGGCGCTGCTTGAAGTAGCCCAGGGACACATAGCCCCAGACATCGCGCGAGAAGTCGATGAGGATGGTGTTGGCGCGCGCGATGGCGTCGAACAGCTCGGCCATGTAGTCATGCGGTTCGATCTGGATCGAGTAGGGCTGGAAGCTCAGGCCCAGCCCCTGGGGCTCGGGCGACTCGATCACGTTCTTGCTGAAGGCTTCCCAGTCGAACTCGGGCCAGGCGGAAAGGTGGGCGTTGTAGTTGCCGACGGCGCCGTTCATCTTGGCCAGGAGCTTGACCTCGGCAATGCGCGCTGCTGCCTTTTCCAGGCGCACCAGCACGTTGGCGATTTCCTTGCCCACGGTGGTGGGGCTGGCGGTCTGGCCGTGCGTGCGGCTGAGCATGGGCACGGCGGCATAGGCATGGGCCATCTCGCGCAGCTTGGCCGTGATGCCGGAGATTGCGGGCAGCAGCACGCTGTCGCGGCCGGCACGCAGTTGCAGCGCGTGGCTGGTGTTGTTGATGTCTTCGCTGGTGCATGCAAAGTGCACGAATTCGGCGGCCTTGAGCAGCTCGGGACGGCCGTCGAACTTGCCCTTGATCCAGTACTCCACGGCCTTGACGTCGTGGTTGGTGGTCTTTTCGATGTCCTTGATGGCCACGGCATCGGCCTCGGAGAAGTTCTTCACCAGGTCCTGCAGATAGACGCGCGCGCCTTCGGACAGGGGCTTGAACTCGGCAAAGCCGGCATCCGACAGGGCGATGAACCAGGTGACCTCCACCTGCACGCGGCGGTGCATGTATCCCATCTCACTCATAATCGGGCGCAGAGGAGACAGTTTGGCGGCGTAGCGGCCGTCGAGCGGGGACAGGGCGGAGATGTGCGGCAGATTCATGGGCCGTGATTGTAGGTGCGCGCGGCAAAAACGGGGGCCGAGGGGGAGATCGCCGGGCAGCGCATAGAATCTGCTGCCCGCCCATGGGCCGCCTCTTCGCCACGGAAAATTGCCATGAAACTGATAGGTTCCTCCACCAGCGCCTACGTACGCAAGGTACGCGTCGTACTGGCAGAGAAAAGGCTCGACTATCAGTTCGTCGAGGAAAACCCCTGGAGCCGCGAGCTGTCGCCCGGCACCGGCAACCCGCTGGGCAAGGTGCCGCGCCTGGTCATGGACGGCAGCGATGCCATGTTCGACTCGCGCGTGATCGTCGAATATCTGGACACACTTTCCCCGGTAGGCAAGCTGATCCCCGGCACGGGGCGCGAGCGCGCCGAGATCAAGACCTGGGAAGCACTGGCCGATGGCCTGCTGGATGCCGGGGCGCTGGCCCGCCTCGAAGCCACCTGGGATGGCCGCAGCGAAGAACAGCGCTGCCAGGCCTGGATAGACCGCCAGCTTGCCAAGGTGCGGGCTGCACTGAACGTGATGTCCCAGGGGCTGGGCGACAAGCCGTATTGCTGCGGCATCCACTTCACCCTGGCCGACGTGTGCGTGGGCTGCGCACTGGGCTGGCTGGACTTTCGCTTTCCCGAGCTGGACTGGCGCGCCGACCACCCCAATCTGGCCGCACTGCAGGCCAAGCTGGCCGAGCGTGCCAGTTTTGCAGCCACGCGCCCTCCCCAGCCTTGACGCCGCACCAGCCCGGGAATGCAAAAAGGCCACCCGATGGGTGGCCTTTTTGCTGGCATAAAAAAGTTGCGAAGCATCCCGAAACGAATAAAGAGAGGGAGGGAGGAGAAGCGCTTCGGGCGGAACAGTTCAGGACTGTGGCCCCAGAGGCTTCGCAACGTGAAATTCGGTCTGGGTACTCTCTCTCAACAAGCTGTTCAATAGATGAGCTACTTTTGCAGAAGTTCCAGGGGTCGTGGGCAGGAAAAATGTAACATTTTGAGGATGCCCGCGATCCTGCTGTAGGCCAATTTCCACGGATGCTGAAGTGAAGGCGTTCGCAGCCGCAAGCCGCCTTCTTTGCTTCACATCGTCAAGCCGCAACGGCGTTGGCGAAAACCGCATCCCACAAGGCCTTGACGGGCGCACTCAGCGGCTCGGCCTGCCCTGGCACCAGCTGTGCCGAGCGCTCATCCAGCCGTGCCACGTGCTGCAGGCGGCGCAGTTCGCGATAGGCCCGGGCCGCCTGCTGGCCTACGCCGGCCGGGATCAATCCTGCCTGTTCGGCGCGCTGCAGCAATGCGATATTGCCGAGGTTGGCCATCAGTTCCGGGTGCGAGGCTGATTGCGAGAGCACGAGGTACTGGACCGCGAATTCCACATCGACCATGCCGCCCGGGCTGTGCTTGACATCGAACAGGCCGCCGCGCACCGGATGGGCGCCGCGCACGCGTTCGCGCATGGCGACGATTTCGTCGCGCAGCGCCGAGGGGTCGCGAGGCGCGGTGATCACAGCCTCGCGCACGGCATCGAAGCGGGCCTGCAGATCGTCACTGCCCAGCACGAAGCGCGCCCGCGTCATGGCCTGGTGCTCCCAGGTCCACGCCGTGTTGCTGCCGCGCTGCTGCTGGTAGTTGGCATAGGAGGCGAAGCTGGTCACCAGCAGGCCCGAGTTGCCGTTGGGGCGCAGCGCGGTGTCGATCTCGAACAGGTCGCCCTCGCCCGTCTTGACGGCCAGCCAGTTGATGAGCTTGCGCACAAAGGCGGCATAGATCTCGGAGGCGTGCTCGTCTTCGTCATCGAAGACGAAGACGATGTCCAGGTCGCTGCCGTAGCCCAGCTCCTTTCCGCCCAGCTTGCCGTAGCCGATGATGGCGAACTGCGGCGACTCGCGGTGGCGGTTCTTGAGCCGGCTCCAGCACCAGCTGGCCGTCACCCGCAGCACGCAGTCGGCCAGTGCGCTGAGATCGTCCGCCACCTGCTCGACCGTGATGCGGCCTTCGATATCGCGCGCCAGCGTGCGAAAGACCTCGGCATGGTGGGCGCGGCGCAGCAGGTTCAGCAGGGTTTCGTCATCGTCCTCGCCCGTGGCCTGCAGCGCGGCCAGGCGCAGGGCCAGCTCATGCTCGAAGTCCATGGGCGAGAAACGCTCGCCCAGCATGGCTTCGTTGGCCAGCTCGTCGATCACGCCCGGGTGCTGCTGCAGGTAGCGCGCGGGCCAGCGTGCCGCGCCCAGCAGGTCCAGCAGCCGCTCGTGCACGGCGGGGCGCTCCAGCAGCAGGGCCAGATAGCTTTCACGGCGCAGCAGCGGCTCCAGCCAGTTCAGAAAGCGCAGCGCGGCGTCTTCGGGCACGCTGCGCTCGGCCACCCATTGCGCCGTGCGCTGCACGAGTCGAAACAGCCGGCCGCGCGCCTCGTCGCGCAGGTTGGCGATGCGGGCATTGCCGCGCCAGTCGGCCACATGGGCGGCCAGGGCTGGCGGCAACTGCTCCATGAGGCCGTCTATCTCGCGCGGCGTGCCCTGGGCGGGGCTGCGCGCGCCATTGCAACGGCCCGAGCCGCACTGGGGCTGGGCCGAGCCGCCCAGCAGGGTGTCGAATTCCTCGGCCACCTTTTCGCGATGGGCATCGAGCTGGTGCAAAAAGGCGCAGGCATCGGCAAAGCCCATGGTGCGCGCAATCCATTCCAGGTCATCGTCGCGGGAGGGCAGCACATGGGTCTGCTGGTCGTCCAGGTACTGGATACGGTGCTCGACACGGCGCAAAAAGGTGTAGGCCGAGCCCAGGGCGTCGGCCACTTCCTGGCTCATGAGGCCGGCGCGCGCCAGGCGGCCCAGCGCCTCCAGCGTGGGGCGGCAGCGCAGTTCGGGGAACTGACCGCCACGCACCACCTGCAGCAGCTGCACGGTGAATTCGATCTCGCGGATGCCGCCGCGCGAGAGCTTGACGTCATTGGAGCGGCCCGGATGGCCCGCGCTGCGCCGCGCCGCATGCTCGCGGATCTGGCGGTGCAGCGAGCGCAGCGCATCAAAGACCGCGTAGTCCAGGTAGCGGCGAAAGACAAAGGGCAGGACCACGGCACGCAGCGCCTGCACCTGCTGGGAGCGCACGCAGTCCATGGGCGCCACGACGCGGCTCTTGAGCCAGGCAAAGCGCTCCCACTCGCGTCCATGGGTCTGCAGATACTCCTCCAGCGAGGCCAGCGAGACGGCCGAAGGCCCCGAGTTCCCGTTGGGACGCAGCGCCAGGTCCACGCGGAAGACAAAGCCGTGCTCGGTGGTGTCGCCGATCAGGCCGTAGATGCCCTTGACCACGCGCGCGAAGTACTCGTGGTTGGAGATCACCCCGCGCCCATCGGGCAGGCCGGCGGTGTCGCCGTCCTGCTCGTAGACGTAGATCAGGTCGATGTCGCTGGAGACGTTGAGCTCGCGTGCGCCCAGCTTGCCCATGCCGATGATCCACAGCTGCACTGGCCGGCCGTCGGGGCCTTGAGGCGCGCCATGGCGCGCGTCGAGCTCGGCGCGCGCCTGGATGCAGGCGCGCTCCAGCGCCAGCTCGGCCAGTTCGGTCACGGCGCGCGTGACCACGGCCAGCGGCGCCTGCTGCTCGCAGTCGAGCACCATGGTGCGCTCCATGACCAGCTGGCGCAGCACACGCAGCGCAGCCGACAGATCCAGGCCACGCTCCAGCAGTGCCGCCAGGGCCTGCTCCATGGACGCGCGCTCGGGCGGACCCGGCGGCAAAAGGCTCAGCTCGTCGCCATAGCGACGGTGCAGCCGTTGGTGAAAACGGGAATAGGCGGCCTGTGCGGGGACATTCAAGGCCGTACCTGCCATTGCGTGAACTGAGGATTGCATACGGAACGCGAAAGAAGCGGCCACTCACGCGCAGAGGGATTGCAGCAACCCTTGGTTACCGCCCAGGCCCTGAGGGCGCCGGTCATAATTCCCGTCATAGCTGATGCCGCCGATGATCGAACCGAAACCGCACCCCACACGCCTGACCCGTTGGATGGCCGGCCTTGCGCGGTGGTCACTGGGGCTGGTCCTGGCCTTCTGGCTGGTCCTCGCCTCCGTGTGGGGGGTGCTCCATGGCTGGATTGTGCCGCGAATCGGCGAATGGCGTCCTCAGCTGGAATCCCTGGCCTCACGCACGCTGGGCCTACCGGTTCGCATAGGCAGCATCACGGCCCGCAGCGAGGGATTGGTCCCCCGCTTCGAGCTGGGCGACGTGGTGGTGCAAGACCCCGAACATTCGGCAGACGCCCTGCGCCTGCCCAGCGTGGTGGTCGCCGTTTCGGCACGCTCGCTGATGCGCCTGGGCGTGGAACAGATCTACATAGACCGTCCTGAACTCGTGGTGCGCCGCGCGGCCGATGGCCGAGTCTTCGTGGCCGGCATCGAGATCAGCCCTTCGGCCGGCGGGGACAATGCCGCCGCCGACTGGCTGTTTTCCCAGACCGAACTGGCCCTGCGCGGCGGCAGCCTGCTGTGGTTGGACGAACTGCGCCAGGCTCCGCCGCTGGCCTTGCGCGATGTGGACCTGGTGCTGCGCAACAAGGGCTGGGGCCACGGACTGCGCCTGGATGCCACGCCGCCCGAGGGCTGGGGCGAGCGCTTCATGCTGACCGGCCTGTTCCGCGAGCCGCTGCTGTCCACGCACGAGGGCAACTGGCGCCGCTGGAGCGGCCAGGCCCATGCGATGTTCACGCAGATCGACCTGTCCCAGCTTGGCCAGTACATAGACATCTCTGGCTTGCGCCTGCAGCAGGGCCGGGGCGCGCTGCGCGCCTGGATAGACCTGCGCCAGGGCCAGCCCGTGGGCGCCATGGCCGACGTGGCCGTGAACGCGCTGCAGCTGCAGTGGCGCGAAGACCTGCAGCCGCTGAAGCTGCAGGCCCTGACGGGCAGGCTGAGCGTGCAACACCAGGACGGCTGGCGCTTCGCTGCGCAGAACCTGGAATTTTCCACGGGCGACGGCCTGCACTGGCCGGCTGGCAATCTGCGCGCGCGCTACAACCCCGCCGGCGCCAGCACGCAGGGGGCGCTGGGTGAGCACGGCGAGTTCCAGGCCGATGGCATTGACTTGGCCATCCTCGCCCAGCTGGGCCAGCGCCTGCCGCTTCCAGAGCAGGTGCAGCAGCACCTGGCCGATCTGGCACCGGCCGGCCGTCTGCACCAGTTCCAGGGAAGCTGGCGCGGCCCGCTGGAGTCCTTGCAGCAGTACAAGGCCAGTGGCGAACTGCAGCAACTGTCGATCAACGGCGTGGCATCGTCCGAAGGCCCCGCGGCGCCGGGCATGCCCGGCCTCAAGGGCCTGAACGCGCGCTTCTCGCTGGACCAGGACGGCGGCCAGGCCCAGCTGGAGATGGAGGGCACAGAGCAGCGGCCGGCGTCGCTGTCGTTCCCCGGCGTGTTCGAGGAGCCCGAGATCCCGCTGCACCGCCTGCAGGCCAGCCTGCGCTGGCAACTGCGCGGCCAGGCCATCAGCGTGCAGGTGCCCAGCCTGCGCTTTGCCAATGACGACACCGAAGGCGAGGCCCGCGCGCAATGGCATACCGGCGACGGCAGCGACAGGCAGCCGCGCTTTCCCGGCGTGCTGGACCTGCAGGGCCAGCTGCGCAACGCCGACGGCACGCGCGTGCACCGCTACCTGCCGCTGGAGATTCCCGCCGACGCGCGCCACTATGTGCGCGAGGCCATACACGCCGGGCGCGCGAGCACGGTGAACTTCAAGGTGCGCGGCAACCTGGACCACGTACCGGCCGACAAGCCCAGCCAGGGCGAGTTCCACATCGCGGCCAAGCTGCATGACGTGCACTATGAATATGTGCCGCCCCATCTGCTCACGCATGGCGAGGCGCCCTGGCCGGCCCTGGTCGATCTGTCCGGCGAGCTGGTGTTTGACCGCTCCTCCATGGCCGTGCGCAATGCGCGCGGCCAGTTCGCCGGCTATCCGCAGCTGCAGATGCGCGACATCCAGGCCAGCATTCCCAACCTGGCCCACACCGAGGTGGCCGTGACCGCCAAGGGCCAGGGCCCGCTGGCCGACATGCTGGGCGTGGTCAAGACCTCGGCCCTGTCGGCGCTGACCGGGCACGTGCTGGACGGCAGCGAGGCCACGGGCGCCGCGCAACTGGCCCTGCAACTGCAATTGCCCATCGACCATCTGGACCGCAGCAAGGTGTCCGGGCAGGTCACGCTGGCGGGCAACTCCCTGCAGCTCGATGATCAGACGCCCCATCTGAGCCAGCTGCGCGGGGCCGTCAAGTTCTCAGAAACCGGCTTCTCGCTGGCCGGCCTGCAGGCGCGCGCGCTGGGCGGTGAGCTGCGCGCCGATGGCGGCATGCAGGCGCTGGCGCGCAATGCGCCGGCCACCGAATCGTCCGTCAAAGTGCGCGTGCAGGGCACGGCCACGGCACAGGGGCTGCGCGAAGCCAGGGAACTGGGCTGGGTGGCCGACCTGGCCCGCCATGCCGAAGGCCAGTCGCCCTATTCCCTGCTGCTGAAGGTGCGGCGCGGAACACCCGAAATCCAGGTCCAGTCCAGCCTGCAAGGCATGCGCATCAACCTGCCCGCCCCGCTGGGCAAGGCGGCGGAGTCCATCCAGCCATTGAACGTGAGCCACCAGCTCGCACCCGCCAGCTTCACCTCGCCCGATGCCCCGCTGCGCGACCAGATCAGCGTGCAACTAGGCGACACGGGCTCGGTCTTCTATGAGCGCGACATCAGTGGCAAGCACAGCCGCGTGCTGCACGGCAGCATCCTCATCGGCCAGGAAGCGGGCACCGCCCCCACTTCGGGCCAGGGCGTGCAGGCCCATGTGCAGTTGCCGCTCTTCAATATCGACGACTGGCTGGCGCTGGCGCCGCAGTCCAACGGCGCCATGCCAGAGCCAGCCGACGCCGCCACGGACCCTGCGCGCGAATACCTTCCCGATCGGCTGAGCCTGCGCGTCAAGCAACTGCAGGCCAAGGGGCGGCAGCTGCACGATGTGGTGGCGGGCATTTCGCGCGATGGTGGCTCGTGGCACAGCAACCTCACCTCCCAGGAGCTGGATGGCTATGTGGGCTTTCGCGAAGGCACGGACGCCCAGCCCGAAGGGCAACTGGTCGCCCGGCTGTCCCGCCTGACGGTGCCGGAGGCCAAGTCCGAACGCGTGGACGCCCTGTTCAACGAAGGGCCGCGCCAGCTGCCGGCGCTGCAGATCGTGGTGGACGACATGCACCTGTCGGGCCATGCGCTGGGCCGCCTGGAGGTCGAGGCCCGCAACCGCCCCGTGCCCGGCAACGCGGCGGCACGCGAATGGCAGCTGTCGCGCTTCAACATTTCCACGCCCGAGGCCACGCTGACGGCCAACGGCCAGTGGCGCCTGCCCCAGGGGCAGTCCGAGCATCCGGGGCGCAGCCAGCTGCAGTTCCAGCTGGACCTGCGCGACGTGGGCAAGCTGCTCACGCGCTTTGACATGCCCGGCGTGGTGGGCAATGGCAAGGGGAGCCTGCAGGGCTCGGCGGGATGGACGGGCTCGCCCATCACGCCCGATTTCCGCAGCCTCTCGGGCTCCATGCACCTGGATGTGCAGACCGGCCAGTTCCTCAAGGCCGAACCGGGCCTGGCCAAGCTGCTGAGCGTGCTCAGCCTGCAGGCGCTGCCACGCCGGCTGACGCTGGATTTCCGCGATGTCTTCAGCAACGGCTTTGCCTTCGACTTCATGCGCGGTGATGTGCAGATCACCGATGGCGTGGCGCGCACCAACAACATGCAGATGAAGGGCGTCAACGCCGCCGTGCTGATGGAAGGCACGGCAGACCTGGTCCAGGAGACGCAGAATCTGCACGTGGTGGTGGTGCCCGAGATCAACGCGATGACCGCCTCCCTGGTGGCCACGGCCATCAACCCCGTGATCGGCCTGGGCAGCTTTCTGGCGCAGGTGCTGCTGCGGGGCCCGCTGATTGCGGCAGCCACCAAGGAATTCCGCATCGACGGCAGCTGGGATGATCCCCAGGTCACTGCCTTGCCGCGCCGCCGGGCCGCAACGCCCTCTGACACACCGTCGCGCACGCCCTCCACCGCCACCGAGTCAGCCCCTTCAGGAGAGAACCCATGAAAATCGCAGCCCTGCAAATGGTGTCGGAACCCGATGTGCGCGCCAACCTCGACCAGGCCATGGCCCTGCTGCGTCAGGCGCGCGAGCAGGGCGCCGAACTCGCGGCCCTGCCCGAATACTTCTGTGCCATGGGCCTGCGCGATACCGACAAGCTGGCCTATCGCGAGAGCTTCGGCCAAGGCCCCATCCAGGACTTCCTGGGCCGCGCCGCGCGCGAGCTGCAGCTGTGGATCGTCGGCGGCACCCTGCCCCTGGTGGCCGATGACGATGCCCACGTGCTCAACAGCTCGCTGGTGTTCTCGCCCCAGGGCGAATGCGTGGCGCGCTACGACAAGATCCACCTGTTCCACTACGACAACGGCCGCGAGCGCTACACGGAGGCCGCCGTGGTCCAGGCCGGCCACACGCCCGTGACCTGCGACATCACCTCGCGCGAGGGCGAGTCCTGGCGCCTGGGCCTGAGCGTGTGCTACGACCTGCGCTTTCCCGAGCTGTACCGCCGACTGGCCGAGCAGGGTGCCGACCTGCTGCTGGTGCCCGCCGCCTTCACCCACATCACGGGCCTGGCCCACTGGGAGGTGCTGCTGCGCGCCCGCGCCATCGAAAACCAGGCCTACCTGCTGGCGCCCGCCCAGGGCGGCCACCATGAGAACGGCCGCCGCACCTGGGGCCACAGCCTGCTGGCCGACCCCTGGGGCATGGTGCTGGCGCAGCAGGCCGAGGGTGCCGGTGTGGTGCTGGGCGAGATCAAGCGCGAGCGCTTGGCGCATGTGCGCCGCCAGTTGCCGGCCCTGGAGCACCGCGTCCTGTGAATCCGCTGCACCTGTCCACGCCCGCCCCTGCCGAAGGCCGCTGGCCCTGGCGCCGCTGGCGCACTGCCTGGCGGCGCTGGTCGCTGTGGAGCCTGCTGGTCGCTTTGGTGGCCAGCATGCTCATCACCATGGTCTGGCTGGCCGGACGCTATGAGGCCTCCCAGGTCCAGGACAAGCTGGAGCGCGACACCGCCAATGCCGTGGCAGACATACGCGCCGCCCTCAACCGCAACCTGCAGGACCTGCAGGCGCTGAACGCGCCCGACAACGACCCTGCCGAGTGGAAGACCCGCGCCGCCGAGCTGCTGCAGGTGCGCCGCGAGCTGATGCGCATCGAATGGCGCGATGCGGGCCTGCAGATCCGCTCCCATGCCGAGACGCCCTACCGCAACGTGCAGTGGGAAGACCAGCTGCGCACGCAAAACACCCATCCGGAGGCCGTGCTGACCTGCACCCACGCGCGCCGCCTCAACGGCCCGGCCTACTCGCCCAGCTACTTCCAGCTGCTGGCCGAAGGCCTGGGCACGGAGATGATGGAGGTCTGCCTGCCATTGACGCAAAGCGGCCACATCATCGGCTTTGTCATCGGCACCTACAGCCTGCAAAGCCTGCTGATCACCCAGGTCAGCAAAAACCTGCCGCGCACCCAGGAAGTGTCCTTCACCGAGCCGGACGGCACGCGCCTGGCCCTGCTGGGCGCCTCCTGGCGCGGCACGCGCATGTTCACGGCGCAGCAGCTGCTGGACCTGCCGGGCAGCACCCTGGTGCTGCGCATGGACAGCTGGCACCGCGCGCCCAGCGTATTCCCCAACGTGCTCACGGCCCTGGTGACGCTGATGTCCATCGCCCTGGTGTCCGTGGTCGCCGTGCTGGTACGCGACAACCGCCGACGCCTGCGCGCCGAGCGCGATCTGGGCGATGCGCTGGCCTTTCGCAAGGCCATGGAGGACTCGCTGGTCACGGGCCTGCGCGCGCGCGATCTGCAGGGCCGCATCAGCTATGTGAACCCGGCCTTCTGCAGCATGGTGGGCTTCACGGCCGAGGAACTGCTGGGACTGAGCATTGCGCCCTACTGGCCGCCCGAGCGCGCCGAGATCTACGCACGCCGGCGCGACAGCCGCCTGTCCGGCAACGCCCCGCCGCCGCGCGAGGGCCATGAAAGCATCTTCATGCGCAAGGACGGAACGCGCTTTCCGGTGTTGATCTTCGAGGCGCCGCTGATCAATGCCCAGGGCCAGCACACCGGCTGGATGAGTGCCTTCATCGACATCAGCGAGCAAAAGCGCATGGAAGAGATCTCACGCGCCTCGCAGGAGCGCCTGCAGGCCACGGCCCGCCTGGCCACGGTGGGCGAGATGGCCTCGCTGCTGAGCCATGAACTCACCCAGCCGCTGGTGGCCATCTCCAGCTACGCCACGGGGTCGCTGAACATGCTGGGGAGCGACGATGGCACGGGCACGGGCACAGGTGCAGGTGCAGGTGCGGGCAGCGCCATCTCGGACCATGAAGCCCGGCTGCGCCAGCAACTGCAGGACCTGCGCATGGCCATGGAGCGCATCAGCTTCCAGGCCGACCGCGCAGGCCGCGTGATCAAGAGCGTGCGCGATTTCGTGCGGCGGCGCGACCAGTCCCGCGAAGTCATAGGCGCCGCCGAACTCATAGACGCCGTGCTGCCGCTGATCAGCCTGCAGGCACGCAACCTGGGCGTGCGCGTGACCACCGACATCGAGCCCGGCCTCCCGCCCGTGCTGTGCGATCCGACCATGATCGAGCAGGTGCTGCTCAACCTGGCGCGCAACGGCATGCAGGCCATGGACTCGCCCGAGACCATGGAGCGCGAGCTGCAGCTGCGCGTGCGCCGTGCGGCCGCCAGCACGCGCCGCAGCTGGGTGGAGTTCGCCGTCATCGACTGCGGCACCGGCATTCCCCAGCATGTGGCGGAGCAGCTGTTCACGCCCTTTTTCACCACGCGCAACGAGGGCATGGGCCTGGGCCTGAGCCTGTGCCGTACCGTGGTCGAGCAGCATGGCGGCCACCTGCAGCACAGCCCCCATAGCCCGCGCGGAACCGTCTTCGCCTTCACGCTGCCGGCGCACAGCCCTGCGCAGGTGCAGGCATAGATGGCACCAATGGAACAAATGGAACAAATGGAACAATAGGCCCATGGAACCTGTACCCGACGCCACCGTCTACATCGTCGACGACGACACCGATGTCCGCGAAGCGCTGGCCTGGCTGCTGCGCTCGCGCCGCCTGCTCAGCGAATGCTATGACAGCGCAGAGGCCTTCGACGCCATGCTGCAGTCGCGCCCACCGCCACGCAATCCCTGCTGCCTGCTGCTGGACATGCGCATGGGCGGCATGAGCGGGCTGGCGCTGTTCAACCTCATGCTGGAACGCAACCAGATCGCAGGCATGCCCGTGATCTTCCTGACCGGCCATGCCGACGTGCCCACGGCCGTGGACACCGTCAAGCGCGGCGCCTTCGACTTCTGCGAGAAGCCTTTCTCGGACAATGCCCTCGTGGACCGCATCGAACAGGCGCTGGAACTGTCGGCCCAGCACCAGGCTGAAACCCGTGCGCGCGAAGCCGTGCGTGCACGCTTCAACGAGCTGACGGAGCGCGAGCGCGACGTGATGCGCCTGGTGGTCGAGGGCATTCCCAACAAGCTCATCGCCGACCAGCTGGACATCAGCGTGCGCACCGTCGAGGTCCACCGCGCGCGCGTCTTCGACAAGATGCAGGTCAAGTCGGCCGTTGAACTGGCCAACCTGCTGCGCACACACGGCTGACCCCTTCAGAAATACGTGGCAATCACGTCCACCACGTCATAGCGGTCATTGACGACGGCCAACTGCCGCCATTTGTCAAAGGTCAGGCAGGGGTGGGAGATGTCGAAGGCCAGCATGTCGCCTATGCGCAGGCCATCGTCCTCGGCCACCTTCAGGAAAGCATGCTGGTCCATCATGGCCGTGACCTCCCAATGGGGCGGTGTGGCCACCGGCGCGGCATCACCGGGGCGGTAGCGCAGCGCGGGCCGGGGCGGCACGGCCTCGAAGGCGGTATCGCGCTTGCCCAGCGCCACGATGGCGCGGCCGGGCTCGGGCAGCGACTGCACATAGGCCCAGACCTGCAGCGCAGGCTGCAGGCTGGCACGCATCTGCTGCGCCACGGGATTGGTCTGGTCGATGCGCCGCTGCGCTGCCTGGTAGATGCCCGCGTCATGCGTGAGATAGCAGCCCGGGCGCAGCACCAGATCCAGCGGACCGCCAATGTCGGCCTTGCCGAACTCCTGGGCCACCACGTCATACCAGGCCGAGCCGGCGCCAGTGAGCACGGCCGGGCTGCGCTGCAGCCGGCCCTCACCCGCCAGCCGCTGGAGCCAGTCCACGGCCCGTCGCAGCAGGGTGCGGATGGGTTCTTCTTCCTTGAGCACGCCCTCGTAGACCTCGATCCCGGCCAGTCGCACGCCGGCACCGGCCCGGGCCAGCGCGTCCAGCAGCGGCTGCATCTGCGCATCGGAGCGAACGCCCGTGCGCCCGCCGGGGGGGCCCAGTTCGATCAGCACCTGCACGGACCGGCCCGCTGCGCCAAAAAAGGCGGCCAGCTGCTCGACCTGCTCGGCACAATCGACCAGGCAGAAGAACTCGAAGCCAGGATCGGCCAGCAGCTCGGCCACGGCCGCCATGTTGCGCCGGCCGATCAACTGGTTGGCCATGAGCACGCGGCGCACGCCATGGGCATGGGCCACGCACGTCTGCTGAGCGGTGGCCAGCGTGATGCCCCAGGCGCCCGCGTCGATCTGCTGGCGGAACAGGCGGGGCGCCATGGTCGTCTTTCCGTGGGGCGCGAGCTGGGCGCCGTAGGCATCCACAAAGCGCTGCATCCAGGCCAGGTTGTGCGACAGGCGCGACTGCGACAGCACGGCCACCGGCAAACTCAAGTCTTCCCGCAGCAGATTCCACCCCTGCGCGGCAGCGTCCTGCGGCGCGCAGGGGGCGGACAGCGCGCCCAGGCCCTTGTCGAGCGGGCTGACCACGTCGGCCGCGCCCGCTGTGCTTGCTTCACTCATACGACTCCCCATTGATGGATGGGAGCCAGCATAGGGCAATGCCGGTGCCCGCCCAAGCAAAAACGCCCCGCGTTGCGGGGCGTTGCATCTGGCACAGAGCCCGGGTCAGCGGGGCTGCTGGTACTGCGGCTGCTGTTGATACTGAGGCTGCTGGTGCTGCTGCGGGATCTCGCCCACGAAGATCTCCACGCGGCGGTTCATGGCACGGCCGCTGGCCGAGTCGTTGGAAGCCACGGGCTGGTGCGAGCCACGGCCTTCGGTGGCGATGCGGGCGCCCGAGACGCCGCGCATGGTCAGGTAGTTGCGCGTGCTGTTGGCGCGGTCCAGCGACAGCGGATTGTTGATGGCGTCAGAGCCGGTGCTGTCCGTGTGGCCGATGATGCGCACCTCGGCATTGGGGTTGTTGCGCAGGCCCTCGGCGAAGCGGTCCAGGATGGGAGCGAAGTTGCCCTTGATGTCGGAACGGTTGGTATCGAACGAGATGTCGCTGGGAATGTCGAGCTTGAGCTGGTTGTCAGCCGTCTGGCTCACGTTCACGCCCGTACCCTGGGTGGCCTGCTCCATCTCGCGCTTTTGCTTTTCCATGTTCTGCGACCAGATGTAGGTGCCCAGTGCACCCACGCCAGCGCCGATCACGGACGCGG
>NZ_JTKZ01000033.1:0-12779 GCF_000799035.1 Delftia sp. ZNC0008 | reverse complement strand
CCGCGTCCGCTGGCGCTGCAGCCGCGCGAGTTCCGCCTGCTGGCCTTTCTGATGCAGCACGCGCACCAGATCGTCACGCGCACCATGCTGCTGGAGTCGGTGTGGGACTACCGGTTCGACCCGCAGACCAATGTCATCGACGTGCACATCAGCCGCCTGCGCGGCAAGGTGGACAAGGGCTTCGAGCCCGCGCTGATCCACACCGTGCGTGGCGTGGGCTACAGCCTGTCGGACCGGCCGCAGGACCTGCCGCAGGTGGCCTGATCCCATGTCGCTGGCCAAGCCCTGGAGCTCCACGGCCTTCCGGCTGGCACTGACCTACGGCGTGCTGCTGGTGCTGACCATGTCCATCGTGCTGTCGGTGTTCTACGTGCAGACCGTGGGCGTGCTGCGCATGCGCATGGACCGGCAGGCCGAGAACCACATGCGCCGCCTGGTCGAGCACCGCGACAAGTACGGCGAGCCCGCGCTGGAGGCCGAGATCCAGCAGACCCTGCTGGACGGCGTCAACACCGATACCGAAATCCTCATCCTCATGGATGGCGACGGCAATCCCATCATCGGCAACGCCGACGTGGTGCCCGCACGCCGCCTGACGGAGATGGGCGTGCGCGATCTCAAGGTGCGGCGCAACGGCCGCATCATCGCGGGCCGCGTGGCCGTGGCCCAGCTGTCCGACGGCAAGCTGCTGGCCGTGGGCAGCGACATGCAGGTGCAAAGCGATGTGGAGGAGCTGTTCGGCCGCGCCAGCCTGCTGGCCGGCCTGGTGGCCCTGGGCATGGCCGTGCTGGGCGCCGGGGCCTTCCGGCGCGTGGTGGAAGAGCGGGCCGCCGACATCCGCAGCACCATGGCGCGCGTGGCCACGGGCGACCTGCGCCAGCGCATTCCGGTCACGCGCCGCGACGATGAGTTCACGCTGCTCAACCGCGACATCAACACCATGCTGGACCGGCTGGAACTGCTGATGGACGGCATACGCCATGTCTCCAACACCATCGCCCACAACCTGCGCACGCCGCTGACGCGCATCCTGCTGCGCCTGCGCAATGCCCAGCAGGCCACGCCCGAGGAAAAGAACGAGACGCTGGCGCTGGTGGCCCAGGAAGTGGCCGAGCTGGGCGTGGTCTTCGACAAGCTGCTGCAGATTGCCGAAGTGGAAAGCGGCGCCAGCCGCAAGAACTTCGCGCCCGTGGACCTGCGCGCCCTGCTGGTCGACGTGGTGGAGTTCTACGAACCGCTGGTCGAGGACGCAGGCGGCGTGCTGCGGCTGCAGGTCGAAGGCACGCCCATGGCGCTGGGCGACGGGGACCTGCTGGCCAGCGCCGTGGCCAACCTCGTGGACAACGCCATCAAGTACGGATCACTGCCCGACAGCGACCACGGCGCCGACATGCTGCTGCGCGCGGGCGTGGCCCACGAACACGGCATGGACGGCGGCGCCTGGGGCGTGGAAATCATCGTGCAGGACCGAGGCCCCGGTGTGGACGCGCAGACGCGCGAGAAGATGAGCACCCGCTTTTACCGCGCCGAATCGGACCGCGAAGGCTACGGCCTGGGCCTGGCCAGCGTGCTGGCCATCGTGCAGCTGCACGGCGGCAAGCTGGGCTTCGAGAACATGCATCCGGGCCTGCAGGCGCGCATCTGGCTGCCCGGGTTGCCCACGGCCTGAAGCCGTTTCAGCGGTCCTTGTGACCGTAGGCGCAAAAGCCGGGCTTGGGGCCCTTCTTGGGGTGCAGGCGACAGGTTTCGGGCCGCTTGTCGTAGACCGTGCAGCGCCGCGACTTGGCATCCAGAAAATTGCAGTCCCCGCTGGCGCGCCGCGCCATGGTGAAGATGTTGTGCTTGGGGTTGTAGTGGTCGATCAGCCGCATCTTCATCAACCGCTTGGCGATGAGCTTGGGCTCCACGTTGTCCACCTCGAACGGATCCACCAGTTCCAGCCGCACCAGATCGGGCAGCTGCACCTCCAGCGGCATGGTGCAGCAGTTGGCCGCACAGCTGTCGCACATGCCGGGCTTGTATTTGCTCCAGGAGTCGAGGCGGTCGACGTCGACGATGCTGATGGGGGATCTCATGGTGGGGGGATGGGCGTGTGCAGGGCCGCTATTTTTCGCCAGAAAGCCCGGCGGCGGTTGCCGCGCCGGCGTAGCCAAGCGAGGGGGCGGGTCTTTGGGGGACGCCGCCCCTGCATCCATCCCCTGGCCTTCAGGCCGGCCGCTTCCTCAACAGGTATTTCTGAAACCCGTCGGACACCCGCTCGGCGCGCTGGTTCAGCACCTCGGTGGCCAGGGTCAGCACGCCCGTGGTGTTGCCGGGCTTGAGCTCGGACACCGTCAGCGTGCAGTACAGCGTGTCGCCTACATAAACGGGGGCCAGGAAGCGGCTGCCCTGCTCCAGAAAGCCCTTGAGCGATTCCTCGACCATGTGCGGGAACAGGCCGGCGCCTGCCGCCGTCTGTATGGCCACCTGGTAGCCGTGGGCCAGCATATGGGGCATGCCGCGCGCGCGGCAGTACTCCACGTCGTAGTGCACGGGATGGTTGTCGCCGCTGGCCAGCTGGAAGGCGGCGAACAGGGCGTCGGTCATGGTGCGCGATGGCAGGGCGAAGACCTCGCCCAGCGCGAAGTCTTCAAAGTAGCGCTGGGCGCACAGGGATGGATGGCGTGGCATGGCGACTCTCCTCAGTTCGCGCTCATGTGGGCGGCCCGGGCGACCTTGCCCCATTTGTCCAGCTCCTGCTTGAGGAAGGCGGCCAGCGCCTGGGGGCGCGGCTGCTTTTCCAGCACCAGGCCCATGTCGTAGGCCTTTTTCTGCAGCCCGGCATCGTCCACCGTGGCCTGCAGGCTGGACTGCAGGCGGGCAATCAGCGCTGGCGGCGTGCCTGCGGGGGCGAACACGGCGTTCCAGGTATAGGCCTCGTAGCCGGGCACCTGCTCGGCAATGGCAGGCGTGTCGGGCGTCTGCGGCAGGCGCTGGACCATGGTGGTGGCCAGCAGGCGCACCGTGCCCGCCTTGACCTGGGCCAGGCCCGTGGGCGCGCTGTCCAGCATGAAGGCCAAGTGCCCGCCTATGAGGTCCTGTATGGCTGGCGCACTGCCCCGGTAGGGCACATGCTGGGCCCGGGTGCCCGCCATCAGGTTCAGCAGCTCCGCGCCCAGGTGCGGTGCGCTGCCCACGCCCGCCGATGCATAGCTGACCTGGCCGGGCCGCGCCCGCAGATAGGCCAGGAAATCCGGCAGGCTCTGCACGGGCAGCCGCTTGTCCACCACCAGCACCAGCGGCGCCCTGGCGAGCAATCCCACAGGCGCGAAGTCTTCCTCCGTGCGGTAGCCCAGCTTGTCGTGGATATAGGGATTGACGGCATGCGCCACCGTGGTCAGCAGCAGGGTGTAGCCGTCAGGGGCTGCCTTGGCAACCGCCTCCGTGCCCACCAGGGTGCCGGCGCCCGTGCGGTTTTCGATCACCACGGGCGTGCCCAGCTTCTGGCTCCAGACATCGGCCATGGCGCGGCCGAAGGTGTCGGTGGGGCCGCCTGCCGCGTAGGGAATCACCAGCTTGATGGGGCGCGCCGGATAGTCCTGCGCTGCGGCCGCGCCTGCGGCCAGAAGCAGGGCGGTGAGAAGGGTTTGGCGTCTTGCCGTCTTGAAGTCCATAATTTTCTCCGTTGTCTCCTGGCGCCGACTATAGAAATGCGCTGCCAATGCAGCCAGTCGAATCATTGATAGGGCGGTTAGAAACCGTCTAACACCAAGGAAATGCTCCCGGCGGGCATGCAACGGATGCGATATGAATTGACGGATCTCAGGGTTTTCCTTGCGATTGCCCAAGCCAAAAGCCTCAGCGCAGGCGCGGCTGAAATGCATTTGACGGCGCCATCGGCCAGCTACCGGCTCAAGAATCTGGAGCAGGCCATGGGCGCATCGCTGTTTGAAAGAACGTCCAAAGGCATGGTGCTGACCCCGGCGGGAATGACGGTCAAGAAATACGCCGATTCCATTTTCGGCAGCGTGGACCGCCTGCACGGAGAAATGCAAAGACACATCAACGGAATATCAGGCCATATCCGCGTCTTTGCCAACAGCAGCACGCTGACGGGAATCGCGCCCGTGCTCAGCCGCTATCTGGCCCATTATCCGAACGTCAATGTGGACCTGGAGGAGCGCCTGAGCGAAGACACGGTGCGCGCCGTGCTCGACGGCAGTGCCGACGTGGGCCTGGTGGCTGGCCAGATCGATCTGCATGGCCTGCACGCCATCACCTATGGCCGCGATGAACTGGTGTTTGTGGTGCCCGCTGGCCACCCCTTGGCCGCCAGCAGCAGGGTGCCGCTGGAAACCGCGCTGACCTACGACCTGGTCTCGATCGGCCGCAAGACCAGCAACTTCCTCTACCTCCAAGGCATGGCATCCAGGCTGGGCATGAATCCCAGGGTACGTGTGCACGCACCAACATTCGAGGCCGTGCTGCAGTGCGTGCAGGAAGGCGTGGGCATTGCGCTGGTGCCGCGCTCCATTGCCCGGCCGGCGCTGCAGGCGCGCAGGCTGGCTGCCGTGGGCCTGGACGAGGCCTGGGCGCAGCGCGAGCAGAAGGTGGTCACGCGCGAACCCGAAACCCTGCCCGCCTATGCCCGCGATTTCGTGGCCTATGTGGCGGCCCAGCCTTTGCCCGAGGAAGGCGCCGTGCAGGAATCCCTGCCTTAGAAGATTTGGAATTCCGCTTAGAAAATGCCGACTGGCTGGGTGATGGTCGCACTTCTAGAATGCGGCGAATCGAATATTCGCCTCGTTCAAGAAAATGCAGACACGCCCATTGGATGGTTTGACGGTATTGGCCATGGAACACGCCGTGGCAGGGCCTTTTGCCAGCCGGCAACTGGCGGACCTGGGGGCCAGGGTCATCAAGCTGGAGCGATTGCCCGATGGGGATTTTGCGCGGGGCTATGACGACAAGGTCCATGGTGAATCATCCTTTTTTGTCTGGGCCAATCGGGGAAAGCAAAGCCTGGCCGCAGATATCAAGACCGCCGAAGGGAAGCATATCGTCGGGAAAATACTGGAAAAGGCCGATATCCTGATCCAGAACCTGGCCCCGGGTGCCATGCAGAGAATGGGCATGGATTTCGACAGCCTGCATGAGAAATATCCGCGTCTCATCGTCTGCGATATATCGGGCTATGGCGAAGGCGGCCCGCTCAGCGACAAAAAGGCCTACGACCTGCTGATCCAGGCGGCAGCCGGCCTGATCTCGGTCACGGGCACGCCCGACCAGCCCGCGCGCGTGGGCATTTCCATCGCCGACATCGCGGCCGGCATGTATGCCTACTCGGGCATGCTGTCCGCCCTGCTGCAGCGCGCCCGCACCGGCCGGGGCCTGCGCGTGGAGGTGTCCATGCTGGAGGCGCTGGCCGAATGGATGGCCTACCCGCTGAACTTCGCTCACTACGGCGGCGCGGCGCCTGCGCGCAGCGGGCTGACCCATCCTTCCATCGCGCCCTATGGCCAGTACACGGCCGGTGATGGCCAGAGCCTGATCTTCGGCCTGCAGAACGACCGCGAATGGCACAGCTTCTGCACCCATGTGCTGCAGCAGCCCGCGCTGGCGCAGGACACGCGCTTTGCCACCAACCTGCAGCGCGTGGCGCACCGCGCGGAACTCGATGCGGTGATCGCCTCCGTGCTGGCCTACCTGAGCCGCGAACAGGCCATGCAGCGCCTGGATGCAGGCGGCATCGCCAACGCGCCGCTCAACGACATGCACGCGGTCTGGAACCATCCGCAATTGCAGGCGCGCGAACGCTGGCGCGAGGTGGCCACGCCCGCCGGCAGCATCCAGGCCCTGCTGCCCCCGGCCACGCTGTCGGATGCCGAAGCCGCCATGGGCGCCGTGCCCGCGCTGGGCGAGCATACGCAGGTGCTGTGGGAGGAGTTTGGCGGGCGGTGAACATGGCCAGGGGCGCCAAGGTCCGGCCATGAAAAAAGCGCTCCTTGCAGAGCGCTTTTTGCAGTGTGCCGTTCGGCTGGATCAGACGTCGATATTGCCCGCCCGCAACGCATTCGTCTCGATGAAGTCCCGGCGCGGCTCCACCTCGTCGCCCATGAGCATGGTGAACACGCGGTCGGCCTCGATGGCGTCGCCGATCTGCACCTGCAGCAGGCTGCGCACGGTGGGGTCCATGGTGGTCTCCCACAGCTGCTCGGGGTTCATTTCGCCCAGGCCCTTGTAGCGCTGGCGGGCCGTGGTGCGTTCGGCCTCGTGCAGCAGCCATTGCATGGCCTGGCGGAAGTCGGTGGCCTTGTCGCTCTTGGCCTTCTCGCCTTCGCCGCGCGTGACCTTGGCGCCTTCGCCCAGCAGGCCGTTGAAGTTCTGGGCTTCGTCGGCCAGTGCGGCGTAGTCGTGGCTGCGCACGAACTCCTGGGTGAGGATGGAGCTCTTGATGTTGCCGTGGTGGTGGCGGCTGATGCGCAGCACGGGCTTTTCGGAGACCGGGTCGATTTCGGCCGTGACCTCGGCGGGCACGCCCGTGGTGGTCAACTCGCGCAGCTTGGCCTCCAGGATGGGGGCGCAGGCCTGTGCCGCCTCGATGCTGTCCAGCGTGATCTGCACGCCGTCGGCGATGGCGCGCAGGGCCTCGGCATCCATGAAGTTGGACAGGCGGTCGATGACGGTCTCGGCGGCCAGGTGCATGTTGGCCAGCTTGGCCAGTTCCTCGCCGTCCAGCGTGCGCGGGTTGGCGCCGCCGGTGCTGACGCTGGCGTTCATCAGCGCGATGCGCAGCAGGTACTGGTTGAGCGCGGGGCCGTCCTTGATGTACAGCTCTTCCTTGCCGTTCTTGACCTTGTACAGCGGTGGCTGGGCGATGTAGATGTGGCCGCGCTCGACCAGGTCCGGCATCTGGCGGTAGAAGAAGGTCAGCAGCAGGGTGCGGATGTGGGCGCCGTCCACGTCCGCGTCGGTCATGATGATGATGCGGTGGTAGCGCAGCTTGTTGGGGTCGAAGTCGTCGCTGCCGCTCTTGCCCGATTCGGCCGTGGCCTTGCCGATGCCGGTGCCCAGGGCCGTGATCAGGGTGACGATTTCGTTGCTGGACAGCAGCTTCTCGTAGCGGGCCTTTTCCACGTTCAGGATCTTGCCGCGCAGCGGCAGGATGGCCTGGAACTTGCGGTCGCGACCTTGCTTGGCGGAGCCGCCGGCGGAGTCACCCTCGACGATGTAGATCTCGCACAGCGCCGGGTCCTTTTCCTGGCAGTCGGCCAGCTTGCCGGGCAGGCCCATGCCGTCGAGCACGCCCTTGCGGCGCGTCATCTCGCGGGCCTTGCGCGCGGCTTCGCGGGCACGTGCGGCATCGACGATCTTGCTGCACAGGATCTTGGCGTCGCCCGGCTTTTCTTCCAGGTAGTCGGTCAGCGCCTTGGCGACGATGTCTTCCACGGGCGCGCGCACTTCGCTGGAGACCAGCTTGTCCTTGGTCTGGCTGCTGAACTTGGGTTCGGGCACCTTCACGGACAGCACGCAGCACAGGCCTTCGCGCATGTCGTCGCCGCTGACTTCGACCTTGGCCTTCTTGGCCAGTTCGTTCTGCTCGATGTACTTGCCGATCACGCGCGTCATGGCCGCGCGCAGGCCCGTCAGGTGGGTGCCGCCGTCGCGCTGCGGGATGTTGTTGGTGAAGCACAGCACCTGCTCGGCGTAGCTGTCGTTCCACTGCATGGCGACTTCGACGCCGATCTCGGTGCCGGGGATGCCGCCGTAGCTTTCGGCAGGGCGGCTGCCTTCGGCGTGGAAGGCCGTGGGATGCAGCACCTTCTTGTTGGCGTTGATGAACTGCACGAAGCCCATGACGCCGCCGGCGCCGGAGAAGTCGTCTTCGCGGCCGTCGCGCTCGTCCTTGAGGCGGATGCGCACGCCGTTGTTCAGGAAGGACAGTTCGCGCAGGCGCTTGGCCAGGATCTCGTAGCGGAACTCATGGTTCTGCGTGAAGATTTCCGTGTCGGGCAGGAAGTGGACCTTGGTGCCGCGCTTGTCGCTCTTGCCGACCACGCGCATGGGCGAGACCTCGACGCCGTCCACGATCTCGATCGGGCGGTTCTGCACCTGGCCGCGCGAGAAGTCGATTTCGTAGACCTCGCCATCGCGGCGCACGCTGAGCTTGAGCCAGATGGACAGCGCGTTCACGCAGGACACGCCCACGCCGTGCAGGCCGCCCGAGACCTTGTAGCTGTTCTGGTTGAACTTGCCGCCCGCGTGCAGTTCGGTGAGGGCGATTTCGGCCGCCGAGCGCTTGGGCTCGTGCTTGTCGTCCATCTTCACGCGCGTGGGGATGCCGCGGCCGTTGTCGATGACGGACAGGGAGCCATCGGCATGGATGGTGACAAGGATGTCGTCGCAGTAGCCGGCCAGGGCTTCGTCGATGGAGTTGTCCACCACTTCGAAGACCAGGTGGTGCAGGCCCGTGCCATCGGAGGTGTCGCCGATGTACATGCCGGGGCGCTTGCGCACGGCCTCCAGGCCTTCGAGGATCTGGATCGCACCTTCGCCATAGCCGCTGGAGTCTGAGCCTTCGGGGGCAATGGTCTGGTTTTCTGGCTTGTTCTCGTCGGTCATGGAAGGCCCTGGGGTAGTTCCGTCGGAAGCTGTCGCTTCGCTTGAAAATGTTCGATTCGGCCGCTGGCGCGGTGCGTAGGGACGCGCGCTGCGGGCTACGAGTCGGATAGGGTGGTTGCGCGCCTTGCACCGGCTTGTGCCACCGGGCGGCGGGTGCAGGGGCTGCGCAATGTGTCAGGCATCGGGTAGGTGTGGCGCGCGCTCAGATGCGCATCGGCATCACGACGTACTTGAAGCTGTCGTTCTCGGGGATGGTCAGCAGCGCCGAGCTGTTGCCGTCCTGCAGGTCGATCCTGATCATGTCCTGGCCCATGTTGGACAGGGCGTCGATCAGGTAGGTGACGTTGAAGCCGATCTCGATGGTGTCGCCACCGTAGTCGATGTCCAGCTCGTCCATGGCCTCTTCCTGCTCGGCGTTGTTGGAGGCCACGCGCAAGGTGCCGGGCTCCACCGTCAGGCGCACGCCCTTGAACTTGTCGCTGGTCATGATGGCCGTGCGCTGCAGGCTGGCCAGCAGCGGGGCGCGGCCCAGGGTCACGCTGTTGGTGTGGTTGCGCGGGATGACGCGGTTGTAGTCGGGGAACTTGCCCTCGACCAGCTTGGTCACGAACTCCATGCCGCCGAAGGTGAACTTGGCCTGGTTGTTGGCGAACTGCATCTCGATGTGGGGCTGGTTCTCGCCGCCGGCATCCGACAGCAGGCGCTGCAGCTCCAGCACGGTCTTGCGCGGCAGGATCACTTCCTGCTTGGGCACTTCCACGTCCAGCTGGCTGCTTGCAAAGGCCAGGCGGTGGCCGTCGGTGGCCACCAGGGACAGCTGCTTGCCCTCGGCCACGAACAGGATGCCGTTGAGGTAGTAGCGGATGTCCTGCACGGCCATGGCGAAGGAGACCTGGCCCAGCAGGTCCTTGAGCACCTTCTGCGGCACGCTGAACGACGGGCCGAAGGCCGCAGCCTCCTGCACCAGCGGGAAGTCCTCGGCCGGCAGGGTCTGCAGCGTGAAGCGGCTCTTGCCGCCCTTGAGCACCATCTTGGCCTGCTGGGTCTCCAGGCTCACGGTCTGGTCGCCGGGCATGGTCTTGAGGATGTCGATCAGCTTGCGCGCGCCCACGGTGGTGGTGAAGTCGCCGGTGTCGCCGCCGAGTTCGGCGGTGGTGCGGATCTGGATTTCCAGGTCGCTGGTGGTCAGCTGCAATGCGTTGCCGGTCTTCTTGATCAGCACGTTGGCCAGGATGGGCAGCGTGTGGCGGCGTTCGACGATGCCGGACACCGATTGCAGGACCGCGAGAACTTTGTCTTGTGTGGCTTTCAGGACGATCATGTCAACCTCTGATTTAAGGATGCGGGTCTCGGTGGGAGCGGCGGCTCACACATGAGCCCCCTCTTGCCGCTCGAATCCCCCATTTTGCCGCGTACGCAGGGCCTGAACGGGGGAGTTTTCATCAACCTTTGAGAGTTTGCTCCAGCACGTGCAGCTGCTGGTTCAGCTCGGTCAGCTGCTGGCGTTCGCCGGCGATCTTGCGCACCGCGTGCAGCACGGTGGTGTGGTCGCGTCCGCCGAACAGCTCGCCGATCTCGGGCAGGCTCTTCTGGGTCAATTCCTTGGCCAGGTACATGGCAATCTGGCGCGGCCGGGCAATGCTGGCCGGGCGCTTCTTGCTGTACATGTCGGCCACCTTGATCTTGTAGTAGTCGGCCACCGTCTTCTGGATGTTTTCCACGCTGATCTGGCGGTTCTGGATGGACAGCAGATCACGCAGGGCCTCGCGGGCCAGCTGGATGGAGACTTCCTTCTGGTTGAAGCGCGAATAGGCCAGGATCTTGCGCAGCGCGCCTTCGAGCTCGCGCACGTTGGAGCGCACGTTCTTGGCCACGAAGAAGGCGACTTCCTCGGGCATCTCGGCGTTCTCGGCGCGGGCCTTGTTGATCAGGATGGCCACGCGCATCTCCAGCTCGGGCGGCTCGATGGCCACCGTCAGCCCGGAGTCGAAGCGCGAGACCAGCCGCTCGTGGATGTTGGCCAGACCCTTGGGATAGGTGTCCGAGGTCATCACGATGTGGCTCTTCTTGGCCAGCAGGGCCTCGAAGGCGTTGAAGAACTCCTCCTGCGTGCGGTCCTTGTTGGCGAAGAACTGCACATCGTCGATCAGCAGCAGATCCAGCGAGTGGTAGCGCTCCTTGAATTCGTCAAAAGTGCGGCGCTGGTAGGCCTTGACCACATCCGAGACGAACTGCTCGGCGTGGATGTAGAGAACTTTCGCGTCGGGCTTGTCGGCCAGCAGCTTGTTGCCCACGGCATGCACCAGGTGGGTCTTGCCCAGGCCCACGCCGCCGTAGATGAACAGCGGGTTGTACAGGTGGCCGGGCGAGCCCGCCACATGCATGGCGGCCGAGCGTGCCATGCGGTTGGCCGTGCCTTCCACCAGGGTTTCAAAGGTCAGCGCGGCGTTCAGGCGCGTACGGAAGACCGGCGCTGCCGCGTCTTCGCCAGTGACCGTGGGCACCGAGGTGACAATGGTTTCCGGTGGGGCCGAGCGCTCGCTGGAAGATGGGCGAACATAAGTACGCACAACGCTTTCCCGTTGAGCGAGCGCTAACTCAAGTGTCACCGGCTGGCCATAGAGCGACTCCAGCATGGCCGAGATGCGGCCTGCATATTGGGCGCGGATCCAGTCGAGCTTGAAGCGGTTGGCCACGTAGACGGTGACTTTGGAGAAGTCTTCGGCGACGTGCGCGGTCAGGGGCTTGATCCAGGTGTTGAACTGCTGCTCAGGCATTTCCTGCCCCAGTTGCTCAACGCAGACTTGCCACAGGCCCTGGCCTGCATCGTTCGTAGGTTCCTCTGTCATTGTCGAAGTCTAGTTGTGGATAGGAGGAACTGTTGCGAGGCTGCCATTGTAGCTTTTGCGGAAGTTATCCACAAAATATCAGGAGCTTGTCCTCTGCCCTGTCGCAAAATGGGCAGGCATCCTTCGGGTTCGAAGGGCATTGCATCAAGTGGGCAACGCTGTGATAATCGCGGGTTTCCCTGAATGTGTTCAGGGTGATATGTCCCGCCCGTCTGCATCGGGTCTGCATGCTGCTGCTGGTTGCCTTGGGCGAAACCTTCCCGGTTCGCGCTCCTGGCCGCACATGGCAAGTGCATCGTGCAGATTTTTGGCAGGTGGCCTGGCGGTTTGCCTTTGTGGCGGCTGCTGGCTGCACTGCGTGTAGCGTGCCGGATACGGGACCGGTGCAAAACTGAACCTTCTCTAGGAACCAACATGAAACGTACTTACCAACCCTCCAAGACCCGTCGCGCCCGCACCCACGGCTTTCTGGTCCGCATGAAGACCAAGGGCGGCCGCGCCGTGATCAACGCTCGCCGCGCCAAGGGCCGCAAGCGTCTGGCCGTCTAAGGCCAGCCATTGCTGGGCGGTTTGCTCGCTGCACTGAACCCCTGAAAGGGGTGCTGGAATGCAACGGCTGAAAACACGTCCGCAGTTTCAGGCCGCCATGGCTGCCGGTACGGTTTCGCGTACCGCGCACTTCGCCCTGCACCGTCTCGTTCTGACGGAGCAGGTCGCTGCCATGCCGCCACCGACAGGGCCCGGATCGCAAGATCCGCAGGCCCTGTTCGGCGTTGGCGCGGTGCGCCGGGATGCCTGGCTGGGTGCCATGGTGCCCAAGCGCTGGGCGCGCCGATCGGTGACACGCCACACCATCAAGCGGCAGATCTACGCCGTGGGCGGCGAGCACGAGGCCTTGATGCTCCATGGCGCGCATGTGGTGCGATTGCGCTCGGGCTTTGACCGGCGCCAGTTCGTGAGCGCCACGTCCGATGTGCTCAAGCAGGCGGTTCGTGCCGAGCTGCAGCAGCTGTTCGCCCATGCCGCGAAACGCCTGTCGCAGCCGGCACCCGGGTTGCCTCAGCCAGCGCAGGAGCCGGCCGCTGCCGCTGGCGAGCCTGCCGGAGCCACGCCATGATGCAGCGGCTGCTGATGGCGCTGGTGCGTGGCTATCGGCTGATGCTCAGTCCCTGGCTGGGCTCGGCCTGCCGCTTCACGCCGACCTGCTCTGCCTATTCCCTTGAAGCGCTGGAGCAACACGGCGCTGCGGTAGGCTCCTACCTGACACTGCGCCGACTGGCGCGCTGTCATCCGTGGTGTGACGGGGGGCATGACCCTGTGCCAGAGCAC
>NZ_JTKZ01000179.1:0-29616 GCF_000799035.1 Delftia sp. ZNC0008 | reverse complement strand
CCGCGTCCTGCCCATGCTGCGCGCCTACCTGGAAGGCGATGGCTGGTTCGACAACGGCTGGGACGCGGCTGCAAGCGTGGAGCAAGGCCTGAAGGTTTGAATGGCGGGGCTGGAACAACGGCCCCGCCCCATGCCCAACGCGTTCAACTTCGCCGCCTCTCCCTTCGACTGCCTCACGCCCGACGAACAGGCGCTGGTGCGCGATGGCGTGGACATCGCCTACTTCCCCGAGGGCGCCGTGGTGCTGGACGCGGGCTCGGCGCCCACCCACCTCTTCGTCATCATCAAGGGCCATGTGGTGCAGACCGAGGGCGACGAGGTGCTGGCCAGCTACGGCCCCGACGACAGCTTCGACGGCCGCGCCCTGGTGGCCGGCCGCACAGGCAGCCGCTTCACCGTGGCCGAGGAACTCATCGCCTACCAGCTTGCGCGCGAAACCGTGGGCGAGCTGATCGCGCGCAACACGGCCTTTGGCGCCCTGCTGTTCTCCGACCTGGGCCACAAGCTGGGCACATTGGCCCAGCGCGCCGACCGGCACGAATTGCAGTCGCTGACGCTGGCGCGCGTGGACCAGGCCTATCTGCGTACCGCCCATGTGGTGGATGCGGCCACCGACATCGTCTCCGTGGTGCGCCTGTTCCATGCAGAGCGCACGACCAGCGTGCTGGTCTCGGGACTGCCGCAGGGCGGCCTGGGCATCTTCACGGGCACCACGCTGCAGCGCGCCATCCTCGACGGCCGCCCGCTGGAGCGGCTGGCCGTGGGCGAATTCGCCAGCCAGCCCGTGTTCACCGTGCGCGCCGACGACCAGCTGGGCGATGCCCTGGTCGTGCTGCTGCGTGCGCGCGTGCACAGGCTGGCCGTGCTCGATGCACAGGGCCAGGTGCTGGGCATCCTGGAGGCGCTGGACCTGTTCAGCTTCCTGGCCAACCACTCCCACCTCATCACGGTGCAGATCGAGCAGGCCGCCGACCTGCAGGCGCTGGAGCAGGCCGCCGCCCAGATCACGCGCCTGGTGGCCGCCCTGCACCGGGGCGGCACGCGCATTGCCCTCATGGCGCGCCTGGTGCAGCAGCTCAATGCCCGTTTGTTCGAGCGTGCCTGGCAGATGCTGGCGCCGCCGGACCTGGTGGCCCACAGCTGCCTCTTCGTCATGGGCAGCGAGGGGCGCGGCGAGCAATTGCTCAAGACCGACCAGGACAACGGCCTGCTGATGCGCGACGGCTATGCGCCGCCCCAGGACCTCGACGCCATCTGCGCGCGCTTTTCCGCGCAGCTGCAGCGCTTCGGCTACCCCGAATGCCCGGGCGGCATCATGCTCAGCAATCCGCTGTGGCGCGGCACGGTGGCCGACTTTGGCCGTCGTGTGCGCGAATGGCTGATCCTGCCCAGCCCGCAAGGGCTGATGCACCTGGCCATCTTTCTGGACGCCCACGCCGTGGCAGGCGATGCAGCCTTGCTGGCGCAGGTTCGGCGGGACCTGATGGCGCTGGCCCTGGACAGCGACGCCCAGGTGGCGCGCTTTGCCTCGGCCGTCGACGCCTTCGCGCACGAGCCGGGCAGCTGGTGGGAGCGGCTGCTGGGCCGTGGTGACGAGGGGGCGCCCGTGCACCTCAAGAAGGCCGGCATCTTTCCCATCGTCCACGGCGTGCGCAGCCTGGCGCTGGCCCACCACATCGCCGCCACGGGAACGGCCGAGCGCCTGGCGGCCCTGGTGGCCGAAGGCGTGCTCGATGAAGTCCAGGGCCGCGAACTGCTTGAAGGACTGCACTTTCTCATGGGCCTGCGCCTGCAGGCGGGCCTGGCCGAGATCGACCTGGGCCGGCCCGTCACCGGCCATGTGGACCCGGCGCGCCTGAGCAGCCTGGAGCGTGACCTGCTCAAGGACACGCTGGCCGTGGTGCGGCGCTTTCGGGAACTGCTGCGCCAGCGCCTGCGGCTGGACGCGGTATGAGCGCGGCACCCCTGTCGAAATGGGTGGCGGGCCTGCGGCGCAACTGGCAGCGGCGCAGGCTGGCGGACCCCGCCTATGACTTCCTTTTCGGTGCGCCGCCGCCCGGCGAATGGGTGGCGCTGGACTGCGAGACCACGGGCCTGGACGTGCGCAGCGACGAGATCGTCTCCATCGGCGCCGTGCGCATCGTGGGAGAGCGCATCCTGTCCAGCGAGCGCCTGGAGCTGCTGGTGCGCCCCTCGCGCAGCGTGCCCGGCGACAGCGTGCGCATCCACCGCCTGCGCGAGCGCGACCTGGCCCGGGGCCTGGCCATCGAGGACGCGCTCGCGCAGCTGCTGCGCTTCATCGGCAGCCGCCCGCTGGTTGGCTACTACCTGGAATTCGACGTGGCCATGATCGAGCGCGTGCTGCGCCCCTGGCTGTGCACGGGCCTGCCCAACGAGCGCATCGAAGTCTCGGCCCTGTACTACGACCACCGCTTCCGGCAACTGCTGCCCTGGCAGCAGCAGGCGCCCGAGATCGACCTGCGCTTTGCCACGCTGATGGCCGACCTGGGCCTGCCGCAGCGCGAGGCCCACGACGCGCTCAACGACGCCGTGATGGCGGCGCTGGCCTTCATCAAGCTGCGCAGGCTGGCCGGCGCGACGTAGGGCGCCCGGAAAGGCGTTCGCTCAAGCGGCGGAGACCGCAGGGTTCAGGCTGTACAGGCCGGTGATGCTGGCCTTGCCCAGCACCTGGCCGGCTTGCAGCGCCGCGCGCACATTGGCGCCGGTCAGTTCGCCGGAGACCGCCAGCGTGGGCGTGGCCAGCGCATAGACGGTGAAGACGTAGTGGTGGACGATGCTGTCATTCCACGGGGGGCAGGGGCCGTCGTAGCCGTAGTAGTCGCCCTTCATCTGCTCGTCGCCCGCGAACCAGCCCGTGTAGTCGTTGATGCCGTGGCGCAGGCCGCCGGGGGCGGCCGGGCCGCTCTTGCCGCGCGGCGTGACGCCGTCGGACTGGGCACCTGCCGCGATCTCGGTGGTGGCGGCCGGAATGTCCAGCAGCAGCCAGTGGAAGAAGTCCACGCGCGGCAGGCTGGCCGGCACTTCGCGGCCTTCCTGGTTCACATCGTCGCCGCGGCTGGGCACGTCGGGATCGTGGCAGACCACGACGAAGGACTGCGTGCCCGCCGGTGCGCCGCTCCAGGCAAGGTGCGGATTGCGGTTGGACGACAGCGCCACGTGGGATGCCGCATCGGGCACGGCGAACGCGAATTCGCCGGGGATGGCCTGGCCGTCCTGGAAGCTTTGGCTGGTGAGTTGCATGTCGGATGGATCCTGTGCGTTGAAGAGAGAAGTCATGCTGCACGAAGCGCTCGGCAGACCCCCGAGTCTAGGGGCGGGGAAAATGCAGGACATCGCCCATCCGCTCAAAAGGCTTCTCCAGCCGATCAAACTGAGTGTCTCTGGTGTGGCGAGGGATGAAAAAAAGCCGGGCGCATGGCCCGGCTTGTGCGTGGTTGCCGCTTCGGCAGCTCAGTGGCCGGAGGCGCCCGAAGCTCCCAGACCCGTTTCCGAACGCACCTGCTGCGCGGGGAACACGGCGCGTTCCCTGGCGGCCTGGGCACTCTTGTCGAGCACCGAGAACAGCCACACGCCCACGAAGCCGATGGTCATGGAGAACAGCGCGGGCGATGCATAGGGGAACCAGGCCGAGCCTGCAGGGTTGCCCAGCGTGGCTTCCCAGACCGGGGGCGAGACGATGGTCAGGCCCACCGAGGACGCCAGGCCCATGAAGCCGCCGATCACGGCGCCCTTGGTCGTGCAGTCCTTCCACAGCACCGACAGCAGCAGCGGGGGGAAGTTGGCCGAGGCCGCGACCGCGAAGGCCAGCGACACCATGAAGGCGATGTTCTGCTTCTCGAACACGATGCCCAGCAGCACGGCGATGGCGCCCAGCGTCAGCGTGGTGATGCGCGAGACGCGCAGCTCGGCGGCGCTGTCGGCCTTGCCTTTCTTGATCACGGTGGCGTACAGGTCATGCGACACGGCCGAGGCGCCCGACAGCGTCAGGCCCGCGACCACGGCCAGGATGGTGGCGAAGGCCACGGCCGAGATGAAGCCGTAGAACACGTCGCCGCCCACGCTCTTGGCCACCAGCACGGCCGCCATGTTGGCCGTGCCCGCGCCGCCGTGGATCACGCCCTTGACCGTGTCGGCCATCTCGGGATTGGTCAGCACCAGGGTGATGGCGCCGAAGCCGATGATGAAGATCAGCACGTAGAAGTAGCCGATCCAGGTCGTGGCCCAGAACACGCTCTTGCGCGCTTCCTTGGCGTCGGGCACGGTGAAGAAGCGCATCAGGATGTGGGGCAGGCCCAGCGTGCCGAACATCAGCGCCATGCCGAAGCTGATGGCCGAGATCGGGTCCTTGATGAAGCCGCCCGGGCCCATGATGGCCAGGCCCGCCTTGGCGGCGGCCGAGGGGTCGGCGCCGTTGTTGGCAGCGATCTCGGAGCGCACGCGCACGCCTTCGGCGAACAGCGCCTCGGGGCTGAAGCCGTACTTGGCCAGCACCATGAAGCCCATGAAGGTCACGCCGGCCAGCAGCATGCAGGCCTTGATGATCTGCACCCAGGTCGTGGCCGTCATGCCGCCGAACAGCACGTAGATCATCATCAGGCCGCCCACCAGCACCACGGCGATCCAGTAGTCCAGGCCGAACAGCAGCTTGATTAACTGGCCCGCGCCCACCATCTGCGCGATCAGGTAGAAGGCCACCACCACCAGCGTGCCGCTGGCCGCGAAGGCGCGGAACGGTGTCTGGGAGAAGCGGTAGCCGGCCACGTCGGCGAAGGTGAACTTGCCCAGGTTGCGCAGGCGCTCGGCCAGCAGGAACGTCAGGATGGGCCAGCCCACCAGGAAGCCGATGGAGTAGATGAGGCCGTCATAGCCGCTGGCCATGACCGAGGCCGAGATGCCCAGGAAGGAGGCGGCCGACATGTAGTCGCCCGCAATCGCCAGGCCGTTCTGAAAGCCCGTGATGCCGCCGCCGGCCGTATAGAAGTCGGCGGCCGACTTGGTGCGGCCCGCGGCCCACTTGGTGATCCACAGCGTGGCCACGACGAAGGCCGTGAAGAGAATGATGGCGGTCCAGTTGGTGGCCTGCTTGGCGGCCACGCCGACATCGCCGCCGGCGGCCAGCACGGGCCCCGTCAGGGCCAGCGCCACGGCGGGCGCCAGCAGCATGCGTTGTGCGGAATTCTTCATTTCGTGGCGTCCTTCAGGATGTCCTGGGTGAGCTTGTCGTACTCGCCATTGGCACGGCGCACGTAGAGGCCGGTGACGATCACCGAGAACACGATCACGCCCATGGCGATAGGAATGCCCAGCGAGGTCACGCCCGCGCCAATGGGCTGGGCCAGAAAGGATTTGTCGAAGGCAATCAGCGCGATATAGCCGTAATAAACGACCAGCATCAGCAGCGTCAGAAAAAGGCCCAGGCGATTGCGTCTGGATCGCAGCTCCTGGTATTTGGGATGGCGCTGTATTTTGTCTACCACCGGATCGGTCATGGTTTGTCTCCTGAAGTTGGAATCGCGGCGGCAGCCCCATGGATCTGCAGCCTTGCGGCGCATTCTGGAAAGCGCTTCTGACCGAGTGCTTACGCAGTGCAGCATGGTTTGCCAGGGTTTTTACGGTGCTTTTCACATGGAAAAAGACGGCATCAGGGTTGCTGCTGGGTTAGTAAGAAATCGTTCAGTTCGCCGTCAATTTCTGTAAGAGGTGAGTCAGATTCGCGTCAGCAGGCAGGCGGATAGTGAATCGGCGGGCCTATGGCAAGCCCGCTAAATATTCAATAAATCAAGGAGACAGACATGGCTATCAACGCATCGCAAGGCGCGGGGGTCAAGGCGACCCCGCGGCCCATGACTCCGGAAGAACGCAAGGTGATCTTTGCCTCGTCGCTAGGCACGGTATTCGAGTGGTACGACTTCTATCTCTACGGATCGCTGGCGGCCATCATCGCCAAGCAATTCTTCAGCGGGCTCGATGCGGGATCGGCCTTCATCTTCGCGCTGCTGGCCTTCGCGGCCGGCTTCATCGTGCGGCCCTTCGGCGCACTGGTGTTCGGGCGGCTGGGCGACATGATCGGGCGCAAGTACACCTTCCTCGTGACCATCCTGATCATGGGCCTGTCGACCTTCATCGTCGGCATCCTGCCCACCTACGCCAGCATCGGCGTGGCGGCGCCGGTGATCCTCATCGGCCTGCGCATGCTGCAGGGCCTGGCCCTGGGCGGCGAGTACGGCGGTGCGGCCACCTATGTGGCCGAGCACGCGCCGCACGGCAAGCGCGGCGCCTACACCTCGTGGATACAGACCACGGCAACGCTGGGCCTGTTCCTGTCGCTGCTGGTGATCCTGGGCGTGCGCACCTCCATCGGCGAGCAGGCCTTCGCGGACTGGGGCTGGCGCATTCCCTTCCTGCTGTCCATCGTGCTGCTGGGCATCTCGGTGTGGATCCGCATGACGCTGTCCGAGTCGCCAGCCTTCCAGAAGATGAAGGCCGAGGGCAAGGTCTCCAAGGCTCCGCTGTCCGAGTCCTTCGGCCAGTGGCGCAACCTCAAGATCGTGATCCTGGCGCTGATCGGCCTGACCGCCGGCCAGGCTGTCGTCTGGTACACGGGCCAGTTCTATGCGCTGTTCTTCCTGACCCAGCAGCTCAAGGTCGATGCGGTGACGGCCAACCTGCTGATCGCGGCGGCACTGATCATCGGCACGCCGTTCTTCGTGATCTTCGGTTCGCTGTCCGACAAGATAGGCCGCAAGCCCATCATCATGCTGGGCTGCGTGCTGGCCGTGGTGACCTACTTTCCCGTGTTCAAGGCGCTGACCGAGGCGGCCAACCCCGACCTGGCCGCGGCCCAGGCCAAGAGCAAGGTGGTGATCGTTGCCGATCCCAAGGAATGCTCGTTCCAGTTCAATCCCACGGGCACTTCCAAGTTCACCAGTTCCTGCGACGTGGCCAAGCAGCTGCTGGCCGCCGGCTCGGTCAGCTATGACTCCGAGGACGCAGCTCCCGGCAAGACGGCCTTCATCCGCATCGGCAGCACCGAGATCCCCTCGTTCTCCGTCAAGGGCCTGAGCCCCGAGGAAGCCAAGGCCAAGGACGCCGAGTTCAAGAAGACCGTGGCCAAGGTGCTGGCCGAGGACGGCTATCCCACCAAGGCCGACCCTGCGAAGATGAACAAGGTGATGATGGTCGCCATCCTGACCTACCTGGTCATCCTCGTGACCATGGTCTACGGCCCCATCGCCGCCATGCTGGTGGAGCTGTTCCCCACCCGCATCCGCTATACCTCCATGAGCCTGCCGTACCACATCGGCAATGGCTGGTTCGGCGGCCTGCTGCCCACCATGTCGTTCGCCATCGTGGCCCAGACCGGCAACATGTACAGCGGCCTCTGGTATCCCATCGTCATCGCGGGCGCCACGGCCATCATCGGCACGCTGTTCCTGCGCGAGACCAAGGATGTGGATATCTACGCGAATGATTGAGGGCTCCCCCTGAGGCGCTGACGCGCCTTCCCCCGTATGCACGGCGCCCTCTCTCGCTTCGCGGGAGGGGGACGACGCCCTCGCCGCGAGGCGGCTCTTGCTCGGCGTCTCTGAGTTGGGCCGCGCCGGTTGCATGCGGTGTGCGCAGTATCCGACTGTGTTTTGTGGCGCTGCATTGACGAAAGCCCATGGCGGTTTGCCATGGGCTTTTTCGTATGGCGCTTCTACTGGTTTTCCATGTCATGCCTGTGGCAGCAAAGCATCAGATCGCGCATTTTCAGAGGCGGCCGTACATTTTTTGACATGCCCGCACCTAGAATTCGCAGCAGCCGCAAATGGCACTGATCTAGAGCCGGAGTCGGCCCTGAGATTTCAAGAATACCCACTCAACAATCCCAAGGAGATGCCGAGATGATCAAGATGAACCGCGTTGCCCTGGCCGTGCTGGCCGTGCTGGGTTCCACCACCGTGATGGCGCAAAGCAGCGTCACGATCTATGGCCGTATCAACACCACGATCGAGCGCCAGAAGATCGGTGACGAAAGCGTCAGCAAGATGGAGAACAACTCCTCGCGTTGGGGCATGCGCGGTGTCGAAGATCTGGGCGGCGGCCTGAAGGCCGGCTTCGTGCTGGAAAGCGGCTTCGCTTCCGACACCGGCATGGGCTCCTCCTCCACCGGCGCGCTGACCTTCGGCCGCCAGAGCGAAGTGAACCTGTCGGGCAACTTCGGTATGCTGCGCCTGGGCAACTTCTTCCCCGGCTCGTACTTCGCCACGGCCGACTACGTGAGCATGCACAACCATGACACGGGTTCGTCCTCCGACGCGCTGTACTTCGATCCCGTCTGGTTCGCCAGCGGCCTGGGCACCGCCAACAAGATCTCCTACACCACGCCCAACTTCGGCGGCCTGACGGTGGAAGGCTCGGTCTCCATGCACGAGAAGGCCACCGCCCTGGCCAAGAAGAAGAACGGCTACGACCTGGCCGCCAACTACAACGTGGGCCCCCTGGCCCTGGGCGCCGGCTACAGCCAGTTCGACGAAGACAAGCAGCTGGCCTTCCGCGCTGCCTACACTCTCGGTCAGTTCGTGCTGGGCGGCTACTACCAGCGCAACGACGAAGAAATCCGCGGCACGCGCAACAACTTCCGTCTGTCGGGCATGTACACCCTGGGCGCTTCCGAGTTCCACGTGAACCTGGGCCACGCCAACAAGTGGAGCAACATTGCCGACTCCGGCGCCAACCAGTGGACCCTGGGCTACAACTACAACCTGAGCAAGCGCACCAAGGTCTACGGCTACTACACCAAGGTGGACAACAAGGCCGGCGCCAACTACATGACCGGCGTGAAGGGCGCGGACTTCTCGTCCTTCGCCGTCGGCGTGCGTCACGCATTCTGATCGGCGCGCGGCGTAAGCCGCGAGCAAAGCAGGTCTGTTCCAATCAGCACCTGCCTGCCATCAGGCCTCGTACCGAAAGGTGCGGGGCCTTTTTGTCTGGGCCCGTCTTTTCACAGCCTGATCAAGGAAATACCCATGAGGATCATCGCGGCCGGTTGCCTGGCCTTTGTTGTCGTGTCGCTGCTGGCCATCACCCAGGTGAAGGGCGTGCCGGACGGGCAGGCCATGCCTGCCTCCGTGCAGATGGCCAAGTAAGACCTTGAAAGAGGCACGAGCCCCGGACTGGTTCCGGGGTTTTTTTATGGTCGCGCGGATGCGTTGAGGAGGCGTTTTTTTTGTTTAACCTGTATGAAAATACAGGTATTGAGAAGCGTCCGATGCCTGACGCATGGACTGCCTAGAATGTTTGGCTCCCACTGACCACACAACATCCATGACGCACGGTCTGATTCGAATTCGCGGCGCACGCCAGCACAATCTCCAGAACCTGGATCTCGACATCCGTACCGGCGAGCTGACCGTGGTCACGGGGCCCAGCGGCTCGGGCAAGTCCAGCCTGGTGTTCGATACCCTGTATGCCGAAGGCCAGCGCCGCTATGTCGAGACCTTCTCGGCCTATGCGCGGCAGTTCCTGGACCGCATGGACAAGCCGGCCGTGGACCGTGTGGAAGGTGTGCCGCCGGCCATCGCCATCGACCAGACCAATCCCGTCCGCAACTCGCGCTCCACCGTGGGCACGATGACCGAGCTCAACGACCACCTGAAGCTGCTGTTCGCGCGTGCGGCGCAGCTGTTCGACCGCGACACCGCCGTGCCCGTGCGCCACGACACGCCCGACAGCGTGCTGGAGGAGCTGGCCGAGCGTTGCCGGCAGGCCGGTGATCCGCGCATCGCCATCACCTTCCCCGTCGAGCTGCCCGCCAACACCACGGCTGCCGAGGTGGAGCAATGGCTGTCGGCCAGCGGCTTCACCAAGGTCCAGGCCGAGCGCGAGGCCGAGAAGGCCGGCGCGGTGGAGCCTGCCGCAGACGCCAAGGGCAAGAAGGCCAAGGCGGCGGCGCCGCTCAAGGTCAAGATGCTGGACGTGGTGGCCGACCGCTTCCGCCTGGGCAACGTCGAGCGCGCCCGCGCCTACGAGGCCATCGAGGTGGCACTCAAGCGCGGCAGCGGCCACATGACGGTCTATGTGCTGCCTGAATCCGCCGTGGAAGCCGCAGGTGCCCAGCCCACCGAACCCCAGCTGTGGAAGTTCTCGCTGGGCCTGCATTGCCCCGAAAGCGGCCTGAGCTACCAGGAGCCGATTCCCTCGCTGTTCTCCTTCAACTCCGCCGTGGGCGCCTGCGAGGCCTGCCGGGGCTTTGGCCGCGTGATCGGCGTGGACTGGGGGCTGGTCATCCCCAACGACAAGCTCACCCTGCGCACGGGCGCCATCAAGCCCGTGCAGACACCGGCCTGGAAGGAGATCCAGGACGACATGATGCGCCACGCCGAGGCCGAAGGCATTCCGCGCGACACGGCCTGGGCCAAGCTCACCGACGCGCAAAAGAGCTGGGTGCTGGACGGCTCGCCCAACTGGAATGGCAAGTGGACCCAGACCTGGTACGGCATCAAGCGCTTCTTCGAATACCTGGAGAGCAAGGCCTACAAGATGCACATCCGGGTGCTGCTGTCCAAGTACCGCAGCTATACCGAATGCCCCACCTGCGGCGGCGCGCGGCTGAAGACCGAAAGCCTGCTGTGGCGCCTGGGCGGCAAGCAGGCCGCCGATGCTGTGCTGCCGCCCGGCGACGAAGGCAGCTACCGCCGCTTCATGCCGAAGGGCGTGGCCTGGAGCCGCGAGCAGCTGGAAGCGCTGCCGGGCCTGTGCCTGCACGACCTGATGCAGCTGCCCCTGGTGCGGCTGCGTGATTTCTTCCAGCAGCTGGCGCCGGCTGCCGATGCCCCGCTGCATGACGGCGAGGCCCAGGCCCTCAAGATGCTGCACGCCGAAATCATGGCGCGCGTGCAGTACCTGTGCGACGTGGGCATCGGCTACCTCACGCTGGACCGCCAGAGCCGCACGCTGTCGGGCGGCGAGGTGCAGCGCATCAACCTGACAACGGCCCTGGGCACCTCGTTGGTGAACACCCTGTTCGTGCTCGACGAGCCCAGCATCGGCCTGCACCCGCGCGACATGGAACGCATCACCGAGGCCATGCAGCGCCTGCGCGATGCAGGCAACACCCTGGTCGTGGTCGAGCACGACCCGGCCGTGATGTTCGCGGCCGACCGCATGATCGACATGGGCCCCGGCCCCGGCGCGCGCGGCGGCCAGATCGTCTTCGACGGCACGCCCGACGACCTGCGCCATGCCGACACGCTGACCGGCGCCTACCTGGGCGGCCGCAAGCAGGTGGGCTTCGGCCTCAAGCGCATGGTGACCGAGTCCACGCCGCGCCTCATCCTCGAAGGCGCGCGCGAGCACAACCTGCGCAGCATCGACGTGGACTTTCCGCTGCAGCGACTGGTCACCATCACCGGCGTCAGCGGCTCGGGCAAGTCCACGCTGATCCAGGACGTGCTGGTGCCCGCGCTGATGCGCCACTTCGGCAAGCCCACGGATGCGGCCGGCGCCTTCGAGCGCCTGCTGGGCGCCGACCACCTGAGCGACGTGATGTTCGTGGACCAGTCGCCCATCGGCAAGACGGCGCGCTCCAACCCGGCCAGCTACGTGGGCGCCTGGGACTCCATCCGCGAGCTGTTCGCCATTGCGCCGCTGTCGCGCCAGCGAGGCTATACGGCCGCCAAGTTCAGCTTCAACAGCGGCGATGGCCGCTGCCCCACCTGCGGCGGCTCGGGCTTCGAGCATGTGGAGATGCAGTTCCTCTCCGATGTCTACCTGCGCTGTCCCGACTGCAACGGCACGCGCTACCGCCCCGAGATCCTGGAAGTCACGATCGAGCGCCACGCGGCCGGCGAGCTGCAGCCGCGCAAGCTCAACGTGGCCGATGTGCTGGAGCTCACCGTGGCCGAGGCGGCCCTGCTGTTCGCCCAGGACCGCGAGGTCATCCGCGCCCTGCAGCCCATCGTCGATGTGGGCCTTGAATACGTGAAGCTGGGCCAGCCCGTGCCCACGCTGTCGGGCGGCGAGGCCCAGCGCCTCAAGCTCGCGGGCTTCCTGGCGGAGGCCGCCAAGGCCCAGGCCAAGTCGAAGCAGGCGCTGGCCAAGAAGGGCACATTGTTCCTGTTCGACGAGCCCACCACGGGCCTGCACTTCGACGACATCGCCAAGCTCATGCGCGCGCTGCGCAAGCTGCTGGAGGCCGGCCATTCGCTGATCGTCATCGAGCACAACCTGGACGTGATCCGTGCCAGCGACTGGCTGATCGACCTCGGTCCCGAAGGCGGCGACGGCGGCGGCGCCATCGTGGCCCAGGGCACGCCCGAGGAAGTGCGCCAGGTGCCTGGCTCGCACACGGCCCAGGCGCTGCGCGAGTACGACCTGGCCATGGGCGTGGGCGGCGAGGCCGTGCGCGAGGTCGCCCCCATGCTCTACAAGAGCCAGCGCAAGGCGCATGCCATGTCGGGGGCGGCCGCCAGGAATGCCATCGAGATCGTCAACGCCAAGGAGCACAACCTCAAGCAGCTGTCGGTGGAGATCCCGCGCGGCAAGTTCAACGTGGTGACGGGCGTCTCGGGCTCGGGCAAGTCCACGCTGGCCTTCGACATCCTGTTCAACGAAGGGCAGCGACGCTACCTGGAATCGCTCAACGCCTATGCGCGCTCCATCGTCCAGCCTGCGGGCCGGCCCGAGGTGGATGCGGTCTACGGCATTCCGCCCACCGTGGCCATCGAGCAGCGCCTGTCGCGCGGCGGGCGCAAGTCCACCGTGGGCACGACCACCGAGGTCTGGCACTTCCTGCGCCTGCTCTACGTCAAGCTGGGCACGCAGCACTGCATCCACGACGGCGCCGCGGTGCAGCCGCAGACGGAGGAAAGCATCGCGGCCCAGCTGCTCACGCAGTTCCGGGGCCAGACCATCGGCCTGCTGGCACCGCTGGTGGTCAACCGCAAGGGCGTCTACACCGAGCTGGCCGACTGGGCTCGGCCACGCGGCTACACCCATCTGCGAGTGGACGGCGAATTCCTGCCCACCACGGGATTCCCGCGCATCGACCGCTTCAAGGAACACACCATCGAGCTGCCCGTGGCCAGCGTCACCGTCACGGCGGCCAGCGAGCGCGAGCTGCGCGGCCACCTGGCGCAGGCGCTGGAAACAGGCAAGGGCGTGCTGCATGTGCTGTCCGGCCTGGACAACCTGGCCGATGCCATGGCCGGCGGCCGGAGCACGGCCGGCATCGGCAGCCTGCAGGTGTTCTCCACCCAGCGCGCCTGCCCGGTCTGTGCCACCAGCTATGCCGAGCTGGACCCGCGCCTGTTTTCCTACAACAGCAAGCACGGCTGGTGCCCTGACTGCGTGGGCACGGGCGTCAAGCTCACCAAGGACCAGCGCAAGGTCTATGACGACACCCTGCTGGTCGAGGACAACCGGGGCCGCGAAGTCAAGTTCGAAGGCCAGGAAATCGAAGACCTGGCCGAAGTGACCTGCCCCACCTGCCAGGGCACACGCCTGAACGCCACGGCACGCGCCGTGCGCTTCCATGGCGTGGGCATTGCCGAGATCGCCCAGCTGTCGGTCAACGACGTGCGCCAATGGGTGCAGGCGCTGGCGATGTCGGGCCGCGAGGCCGACATTGCCCGCGACCTCATTCCCGAGATCCAGAGCCGCCTCGAATTCCTCGAGGAAGTGGGCCTGGGCTACCTGACGCTGGACCGTGGCGCGCCCACGCTGTCGGGCGGCGAGGCCCAGCGCATCCGCCTGGCCGCGCAACTGGGCAGCAACCTGCAGGGCGTGTGCTATGTGCTGGACGAACCCACCATCGGCCTGCATGCGCGCGACAACCAGATCCTGCTCAACGCCCTGCACAAGCTGGGCGACAAGGGCAACACCCTGGTCGTGGTCGAGCATGACGAAGACACCATCCGCCGCGCCGACCACATCATCGACATCGGCCCCAGCGCCGGCATACGCGGCGGCCGCCTGGTGGCCCAGGGCACGGCGGCCGACATCATGGCGGCCGAGGACTCCATCACGGGCCGCTACCTGCTGCACGCCATGCGCCACCCGTTCCAGCCGCGCCGCTGGGTGGGCGAAGGCCAGCCGCCGCAGGCGGCCGCCGAGCTTGCAGCAGTGGCCGAACCGGTGCCGGAACCCGCGCCTGTCAAGGTATCCAAATCCAAAAAGAAGGCCGTGCCTGTCGTTGTCGACGCCGAACCCGCCTCCGACGCACTGGACTGGCTGACCGTGCGCGGCGCCCATTTGCACAACCTGCAGAACGTGGATGCGCGCGTGCCGCTCAAGCGCCTGGTGGCCGTCACCGGCGTCAGCGGCTCGGGCAAGTCCACGCTGGCGCGCGACGTGATGCTGGCCAATGTGGCCGCCTGGGTGGGCCAGCGCGCCACCAAGGCCGGGCGCGATGCCATGGACGCGGGCAAGGCGCCTGCGCTGTCGGGCTGCAAGGGCCTGCAGGGCTTCGAAGGCATTGACCGCGTGCTGGAAGTGGACCAGACCCCCATCGGCAAGACCCCGCGCAGCTGCCCGGCCACCTACATCGGCTTCTGGGACACCATCCGCAAGCTCTATGCCGAAACGCTGGAGGCCAAGGCGCGCGGCTACGCGGCCGGCCGCTTCTCGTTCAACACCGGCGAAGGCCGCTGCCCGGCCTGCGAGGGCCAGGGCATGCGCACCATCGAGATGAGCTTCCTGCCCGACGTGAAGGTGCCCTGCGAGGTCTGCCACGGCGCGCGCTTCAACCCCGAGACCCTGGCCGTCTCCTGGCGCGGCAAGAGCATTGGCGACGTGCTGCAGATGGAGGTGGACGAGGCCGTCGAGTTCTTCGCCAGCATGCCCAGCATCGCCCACCCGCTGCAGTTGCTCAAGGACGTGGGACTGGGCTATCTCACGCTGGGCCAGCCCTCGCCCACGCTGTCGGGCGGCGAAGCCCAGCGCATCAAGCTCGTCACCGAGCTGACCAAGGTGCGCGACGACGTGACCCGGCGCGGCAACAAGGCGCCGCACACGCTCTATGTGCTGGACGAACCCACGGTGGGCCTGCACATGGCCGATGTGGACAAGCTCATCCGCGTGCTGCATCGCCTGGTCGATGCGGGCCACAGCGTGGTCGTCATCGAGCATGACCTGGACGTGATCGCCGAGGCCGACTGGATCATCGACCTCGGCCCCGAAGGCGGAAAGGACGGCGGCCGCATCATTGCGGCCGGCACGCCCGAGGATCTGGTGGCTGCGGGCACGCACACGGGCAAGGCGCTCAAGCCCGTGCTGGCCCGTTGAGCCTCAGGCGCAGGCCACACCTGCGCTGCGTGCGGAGCCTGCGGGCAGGCGGCTGCTCCAGAAGACCAGCACCAGGCCCACGGCCGTCAGCGCGGCGGCGGCCCAGCCCAGGTTGACCAGGCCCAGGCCACCGGCCAGGGCCAGGCCGCCGACCCAGGCACCCAGGGCATTGCCCAGGTTGAAGGCCGCAATGTTCAGGCTGGAGACCAGGTTGGCGCCCTGGGGGCCGGCCTGGTCCAGCACGCGCATCTGCATGGGGGCCACCGTGGCGAAGGCCACGACGCCCAGCACGATCACATAGGCCATGGCCACGGCCTGGTTCCCGAAGGCCCAGCGGCCTGCCGCCAGCACCACCATCAGCGCCGCAATGCTCCACACCAGGGCGCGCATCACGCCCCGGTCGGCCAGCTTGCCGCCCAGCAGATTGCCTGCGGCCAGGCCCGCGCCGAACAGCAGCAGGGTCAGTGCCACCAGGCTGTCGCCCATGCGGGTCACCTGGGTCAGCAGCGGCTCCACATAGGTGTAGAGCGCAAACACACCCGCAAAGCCGAAGGCTGTGATGCCCAGGCCCAGCCAGACCTGGCCGTTGGCCAGCACGGCAAGCTCCTGCGCCAGCGGCGTGACCTCGGGGCGGCCCTGGTCGCGCGGCACGAAGGCGGCCAGGATGGCAAAGGCCAGCACGCCGATCGCGGCCACGGCGAGGAAGGCGCTGCGCCAGCCGAACATCTGGCCGATCCAGGCGCCGGCAGGCACGCCCAGCAGGGTGGCCAGGGTCAGGCCCGAGAACATCAGCGCAATCGCCGACGCCTTCTTGTCCACCGGCACCAGGCCCGTGGCCACCACGGCGCCAACGCCGAAGAAGGTGCCGTGGGTCAGCGAGGTCAGCACGCGCGCCGACATCAGCCATTCATAGCTGGGTGCAAACGCGGCGGCCAGGTTGCCGGCGATGAAGATCAGCATCAGCGCCAGCAGCAGGCGCTTGCGCGGCCATTGGCGCGTCAGCAGCGTGAGCACGGGCGCGCCCACGGCCACGCCGATGGCGTAGCCCGAAATCAGCGAGCCCGCCGTGGGAATGCTGATGTGAAGATCCTGGCTGACCTGGGTCAGCAGGCCCATGATGATGAATTCCGTGGTGCCGATGCCAAAGGCACCGGCCGCCAGGGCGAGTAGGGAAAGAGGCATGGACGGATTCCTTGTGATCCTTGGTGTGATGTCCAGTAATGTCGCACTGCAACATACCTTTGTGTAGATGGAATAATGGAAACGGATCTGTTCCTGTGTGGAATAGATGATCCTTTTCTCGGAGACACCATGCCCGCACTTGTTCCTCTCGCCGCCGCCGACACGGGCAGCGCCGATGCCAACCGCTTTGCCGAGCTGGAAATGCTGATCCTGGTCGCCGAGCGCGGCAGCCTCTCGGCCGCTGCGCGCCACCTGGGCATCTCCCCCTCGGCCGTGAGCAAAAGCATGTCGCGGCTGGAGGCGCGCCTGGGCGTGCAGCTGCTGCAGCGCAGCACGCGGCGCCTGCATCTCACGCCCGAAGGCTGCCAGCTGTTCGAGCGCGGCAAGCGCGTGCTGGCCGACCTGGAGGAACTGGAGGCCTGCGTGGCCGTGCGCAGCGAACCACGCGGCCTGGTGCGCATCAACACCAGCTCATCGACCGGAAAAATGCTGCTCGTGCCCCTGGTGCCGCAATTGCTGCAGCGCCATCCCGGACTGAGCCTGGAACTGAGCTTCACGGACCAGATCGTGGACCTGGTCGAGGCCGGCACCGACATCGCCGTGCGCTGGGGCCAGCTTCCGCCCTCGGACATGGTCGCGCGCTTGCTGGGCCGCACGCGCCAGGTCATCCTGGCATCACCGGAGTACCTGGCCCGCATGGGCCGGCCCACCCATCCCGATGAGCTGGGCCACCATGTGCGCCTGGGCTGGAGCTACCAGCGCGCCATACCGCACTGGCCGTTTCTGGTGGACGGCCAGCGCGTGGCCGTCGATATCGGGGAGGTGGTGCGCGTCAACGACGGCGATGTGATGCGCGAGCTGGCGCTGCACGGCACGGGCCTGGCCCGCCTGTCGCTGTACCACGCCTGGGCCGACGTGCTCGCCGGCCGGCTGGTGCCCGTGCTGGAGGAATTCAACACGGGCGACCTGGAACCCATCCACGCCGTCTACCTGGGCAAGCCCGACCGCCTGCCCCCGCGCACGCGCGCCGTGCTCGACTTCCTGCAGGCGCATGTGGATCTGCGGCATGCGGAGCAGCTGCCGGCGCCGTCCTGAGGGGTAGCCGGCAGCGGGGGCGTCACTCCTGCTCGGCTGGCAGAGGTGCGGCGTTGAAGGACAGGTTCTCGATGATGTCGTGCAGCACGGTGGGCACTGGGTCCACGGGTGCATCGGCCGCGTAGACGATGCCTGTGCCCACGCCCTTCGGGTCAAGCAGGCGTTTGACCACCAGCACCTGTTCGGGGCGGGTGCCATTGGTGCGGGAGCTGCCTTCACCCTCGTTCACGCTGTAGACGAAGTAGTAGGAGCGCAGCAATTGGCCGTAGTTGTTGACCTTGACGCACAGGACGCCGCCCGCCAGATTGCCCCGGATCTGGTGTTCGCAACCAAACAGCCTGTCCGCCGTTTCCATCAGGCCATTGCCGTTCGCGGTGGCAGGCGTTTGCAGCTGCATATTCACCACTTCGGAAGCAACGCCTTCGCTGCCGAACGAAGTCAGCGCCCAGAGTCCCCTCAGGCTGGATGCAACGGCGGGGTAACCGAAGTTGAAACGCGAAATCGCCACTTCCTGCTCGCCGGGCAGCGTGATGAAACCCGATACGCCGCTGGTGAAGCGCATGCTGACCTGGCCCATGTTCCGGTCTTCGGAGCCTGACATCGGGCCGCTGCCCAGAAAGCGGCCGCCCTTGTAGCGGATCAGCGGAGCGGCAAAGCGGTTGTTGGTCAGCGCGCCCGAGGTCATGTAGAAGGTGGGCTGGCCGCTGGGTTCGTAGGCATACATCTGCATGACCAGCGTGCCGTTCTGTGCATCGATGGCCAGCCCGCGGCCCGGCTTTCCGTTGAGTTCGGAGGTCACGACCCAGGTGCCATTGCTGGGCATGAATGCGTGCGCCAAGCCGCAGCCCAGCAAGGTGGCCGCAGCCAGTACTTTTTTGAACATGGTCTCTCTATTGAGATGTGAAAATCCATGCGCATTCTATCTAACGTATTTACAAAAAGAAGCAATGCGCTGAATGCCGGGTAGTTTCCGCCGGCATCCCTGGAATGGATTTGCACGCCAGTGATTTGATTTTCTGGCGTACAGGATTGAGCCTTCCTGAAATCGCATGGAATCCATCGGTTCACAGGCTGGCTCTGGCATTCTCGACAGGTTGATAGATACGGGTGCTGCCTCCATCCCTCCCGGTCGCCCAGGCACACCACGCCGATACCGCTCCCGCCAACACCACATACAGGCACACCAGCCACGGGCTGCCACCGGCCGTCTTGACCAGCGCCGTCGCAATGATGGGCGTGATGCCGGACGCGAAAATGCCCGAGAACTGGTAGACGAAGGAAATGCCTGTGTAGCGCACCTTGGCGTCGAACAGGTCGCAGAAGAGGGCCGCCTCGGGACCGTAGACCGCCGCGTAGAGAATGCCGAAGGGCACGACGATGGCGATCCATATCAGCAGCACATTGCCGCCGCTGTGGGCCATGAGCCAGAAGGCCGGGAAGGCCGAGACCGCGGTGATCAGCGATCCCCACAGATACACGCGGCTGCGGCCCAGGCGATCGGACAGGCGGCCGAACAGTGGAATCGTGAAGCACATCACCACGGCGGCGACCATCACGCCGATCAATGCATCGGTGCGGCTGATCTGCAGGGTGGAGGTCAGGTAGCTGATCGAGAACACGCCGAAGACGTTGAAGAAAACGCCGTCGATATAGCGTGCGCCCATGCCCTTGAGCACATTGCCCGGATAGCGCCGCATCATGTCCATGAAGGGAATCGCGGTCTCGGCATTGCGTGCCTTGACGGCCGCGAATTCGGGCGTCTCCTTCACATGCAGGCGGATGTACATGCCCACGGCCACCATCAGGCCCGAGATCAGGAACGCGACGCGCCAGCCCCAGGCCATGAATTGCTCCTCGGTACACAGCCAGGACAGCAGGGCCACCACGCCCGAGGCCATGAACAGGCCGATGGCCAGGCCCACCTGGGGCAGGGAGGCGTAGAAGCCCCGCTTTTCCTTGGGCGCGTATTCGTAGGCCATGAGCACGGCGCCGCCCCATTCGCCGCCCAGGCCTATGCCCTGGGCCACGCGCAACAGCAGCAGCAGGATGGGCGCGGCCACGCCGATCTGCGCATGCGTGGGCAGCAGGCCGATCAGGAAGGTGGACACGCCCATGATCATCAGCGTGACCACCAGGATGCTCTTGCGCCCCACGCGGTCGCCGAAGTGCCCGAAGATCACCCCGCCCAGCGGCCGTGTGACGAAGCCCACGGCAAAGGTGGTGTAGGCCAGCAGCGTGGAGATCAGCGGATCGTCGCTGGGAAAGTACAGCTTGCTGAACACGATGCCGGCGACCACGCCGTACAGGAAGAAGTCATACCACTCGATGGTTGCGCCGATGAGCGCGGAGGTCACCACCTTGCGGATGACCCTGGGATCGGTTGCCGTCGTCATGCTGTCTCCTGGTTGTCTGTCGCATTGCCGGGATGCAGGAACGGGCAGTCATGCGACCTTGAGCTGCCCTGTCTCTCCGTGCCTGTCTTCGCGAACCATGTCGGCGGCCTTCTCGGCCATCATCACCACGGGCGCATTGGTGTTGCCCGAGACCAGGGTGGGCATGACCGAGCAATCGACCACGCGCAGCCCGGCCATGCCATGCACGCGCAGCCGCGCATCGACCACGGCCAGGGCGTCGCTGCCCATGCGGCAGGTGCCGCTGGGGTGGAAGATGGTGGCGCCGTGGTTGCGGCAGAACTCCAGCAGCTCCGCATCGCTGTGCGCATCGGGGCCGGGCTTGACCTCGCGCTTCACGAAGGGGCGCATGGCCGGCGTGTCGGCAATGGCGCGTGCGGCGCGCACCGCCGCCACGTTGGTGCGGCGGTCCAGGTCGGTGGCCAGGTAGTTGGGCTGGATGGAAGGCGGCTCGAAGGCATCGCGCGAGCGGATGCGCAACTGCCCGCGTGATTCGGGCCGCAGCTGGCAGACCGACATGGTGAAGCCCGAGTACGGATGGACCTGGCCGCCTGCCATGTCGGCCGACAGCGTGGAGACGTGGAACTGGATGTCGGGCGTGTCCGCCACGGGCCGGCCCTGCTCGTCCCTGAGCGCACGCATGAAGCAGCCGCCCTGGTTGATGCCCACGGCCAGCGCGCCCGAGCGGAACAGCAGCCACTCCAGCCCCAGCCTGGTCCTGCCCACCCAGGAATTGAGCTGGTCATTGGTGGTGATGGACTGGCTGCATTCGTAGCCCAGGCGGATCTGAAGATGGTCCTGCAGGTTCTCGCCCACGCCCGGCAGATCGTGCACCACGGGAATCCCCAGGGACTGCGACAGCGCGGCCGGGCCTATGCCCGACAGTTGCAGCAGCTGCGGCGACTGGATGGCGCCTGCCGACAGAATCACTTCGGCCCGCGCCTGGGCCTGGCGCTCCTGCCCGCCTTGCCGGTAGCGGATGCCGGTGGCGCGCCGGCCGCGCAGCACCAGCTGCGTGGCCATGGCATCGGTCTCTATGCGCAGATTGGGGCGGCGCCGGGCCTCGCCCAGATAGGCCTTGGCCGTGCTGCAGCGCAGGCCCTTGTGGGTGGTGAGCTGGTAGTAGCCTGCGCCCTCCTGGTCGCGGCCGTTGAAATCCTCGGTGCGGGGCACGCCGACCTGGCCTGCCCCGGCAATGAAGGCCTCGATCAGCGGATGCCGGGCGCCGATGTCCGAGACCTTGAGCGGCCCGTCCGCGCCATGGCCCGGGAAGGCGCCGCGCGCATTGCCTTCGGACTTCACAAAGTAGGGCAGCACCTCCTCATACGACCAGCCCGCATTGCCCAGCGCCGCCCAGTGGTCGTAGTCCTCGCGCTGGCCGCGCACGTAGATCAGGCCGTTGATGGAGCTGCTGCCGCCCAGCGTGCGGCCGCGCGGCCAGTAGATGCGCCTGCCGTTCATGTTGGGGTCCGGGTCGGTCTCGAACTTCCAGTTGTAGACGGGGCTCCACATGGTCTTGCCGTAGCCGATGGGCAGGTGGATCCAGGGCGAGCGGTCCGGCGGGCCGGCCTCCAGCAGCAGCACGCGCGTGGCCGGGTCCTCGGACAGGCGCGCGGCCAGCACGCAGCCGGCAGAGCCTGCTCCCACGATCACGTAGTCATAGCTGTCGATGGGGTCTGGCATGCAGTGGCTCCTTTTGAGTTTCTTTTGAAGGAACTATTTGTTCCTTTTTATGAAACTTATTCGTTGCCACCGTGGACTGCAACCCCGCGCAAACCCTTGCCGCCTCCTGGCGATCAGGCATGATCGAAAGCGTTTCCGGCCTTCCACACGACACGACACCGCCCCATGCCGCCATCCCTTGCCAGCGCTGCCCCGGACCCCACCCCTACACGGCAGGACGAAGCGAACTCGGTCTCCGACCGCTCGCTGGCCGTGCTCGATTTCGTCACCCAGGCCGAGGCCCCGCCGGGGCTCATGGACATTGCCGCCGCGCTCAATCTGCCCAAGGCCACGGCCTCGCGCCTGTGCTCCCACCTGGAGGCGCGGCAATGGCTGCTGCGCCACGAGGGTGACCGCAGCTTCTCCCCGGGCCCCAAGCTGCTGAGCCTGGCCGTGCGCGCCCTGCAAGCCGACCCGCGGCAGGCCCTGCGCCATGAGCTGCTGTCCCAGCTGGTGGCCCGTCTGGGCGAGACCTGCAACCTCACCGTGCTGGACGGCACGCGCGTGCGCTACCTGGACCGTGTCGAGACCCACTGGCCGCTGCGCATCCAGCTGGAGGCCGGATCGATGGTGCCCATCCACGCCACGGCCAGCGGCAAGCTGTTCCTGGCCCATATGCCTGCGGCCCGGCGCGCCGCCATTCTGGACAGCGTGGAACTCACCGCCTGCACGGCCAACACGCTGACCACGCCCGAGGCGCTGGCGCAGGAGTGCGCGCGCATCGTGCGCGAAGGCCACTCCTGCGACCGCGAGGAATTCATGCGCGGCATGATCGCCGTGGCCGTGCCCGTGCGCGATGCCAAGGGCCAGTGCCGCGCCACGCTGGCCGTACATGCGCCCGAGGCGCGCATGCCGCTGGCGCAGGCGCTGGAGGGCCTGCCGCACCTGAAGGAAACGGCCCAGCGCATGGCCGGCCTGCTCTTCTGAGGCGCTGGGCACCCCAGAAAAAAGGCCCCCACGCTACCCTTGCTGAGCAAGGTCCGCTGCCCCCCAAGGGGGCCGCTTTTTGCCTTGGGGCGGCCCGGCGGCAAAATAAGGCCCCCACGCTACCCTTGCTGCGCAAGGTCCGCTGCCCCCCAGGGGGGCGCTTTTTGCCTTGGGGCGGCCCGGCGGCAAAAAAAAGGGCCTCACTCGGAGGCCCTTGTCGTCACTGGAAGCCCAGCGTATGCGGCAACCAGGTGGACAGCGCGGGGATGAAGGTCAGCAGGCACAGCACCACGAAGTGCGCCAGCAGGAACAGCGGCATCTCGCGCGTGAGATCGGTGATGGACACGCGCGTGGCCACCGAGGTCACGAACAGCAGCCCGCCCACGGGCGGCGTGATCATGCCCAGCGTCAGGTTCACGATCACCACCATGGCGAAGTGCGTGGGATCGATGCCCAGGCTGAACGCAATGGGCGCCAGGATGGGCACCAGGATCATCACGCCGGGCAGCGGCTCCATGAAGATGCCGAACACCAGCAGCAGGATGTTCACCGCGATCAGGAACAGGGTGGGCGACAGCTCCCAGCTCACGATCAGCTCGGACAGGTACTGCGGAATGCCCTCCACCGTCAGCACCCAGGCAAAGGCCGCCGAAGTCGCCATCACCAGCAGCACCGAGGCCGTCAGCATGGCCGAGCGCGCCGCAATGCCCGGCAGCGCCGACCACTGCAGCGTGCGGTAAACCCACTTGCCGCAGACCAGGGCGTAGAACACAGCCACCACCGAAGCCTCGGTGGGCGTGAAGATGCCGAAGCGGATGCCCACCACGATGAGCACGATCAGCATCAGCGCGGGAATCGCCTTGAAGCTGTTGATCCACATCGTGCGGCCGTCAGGGCGCGGCTCGGTGGAGCGGTAGTCGCGCTTCCTGCACACCCACCAGTTCACGGCGGCCATGGCCAGCGCGATCAGGATGCCGGGGATGAAGCCGGCCATGAACAGCCCGCCCACCGACACGTTCTCATCCTGCAGCGCGTAGATGATCATGCTCACCGACGGCGGAATGATGGGCCCCACGATGGCCGTGCTGGCCGTCAGCGCCGCCGCGTAGGAGCGTGCATAGCCGGCCTTGTCCATCATCTTGACCATCATCGAGCCGGGGCCGGCCGCATCGGCCAGGGCCGAGCCCGAAATGCCCGAGAACAGCGTCAGTGACAGCACATTGGCATAGCCCAGGCCGCCGCGCAGATGGCCCACGAACTGCGCTGCAAAGCGCAGCAGCACATGCGTGAGCGCGCCGCCCGACATCAGCTCGGCCGCCAGGATGAAGAAGGGCACGGCCATCAGCGGAAAGCTGTCTATGCCCGTGAACATCTCCTTGAACACGATGAGCTGCGGATAGCGGCCGCCCACGAAGACGGCCAGCGCAGCGGAGATCGCCAGCGCGAAGGCCACCGGAAAGCCCAGCGTGAGCAGGACGATGATGGCGATGAAAAGCGTGATACCCATGATGTGTCTGCCTGGTGGATCAGATCGATGCGGCTGCGTCGGCATCCATCTCATCCGACTCCGCGAACGAGCCGTCTGCGATATACCCGCGCGCAATGAACAGCAGATGCACCAGCATCAGCACGAAGCCCACGGGCATGGCCGCGTAGACGAAGGAGATCGGAATGTCCGTGGCCGCCGTGGTCTGGAAGCGCGTGGCCCAGACGTACTGCGACGAGGCCACCGCCATCACCGCGCAGAACAGGCCCACGCCCAGCACCACGAGGCGGCGAAGCCATTGCGCCTTGCGCGTGCCCACCGAGCGGTGCAGGTTGTCGATGGCCACATGGCCACCGAAGCGCAGCACCAGGCCCGCGCCCAGGAAGGTGACCCAGATCATCATGTGCCGGGCCACTTCCTCGGCCCAGACAATGGAGTCGCCCGTGGTGTAGCGCAGCACCACATTGGCAAACACGATGCAGGCCATGGCCAGCAACAGCACGATCAGCAGCCAGCGGTTGCAGGCCACAAGGGCGCGTTCGATTCGGTTGAGCATAGGAATGGGCGAGGGCAGGAGGGGAGCGGCGCAAGGGCCGGGCTGCCGCCGGATGTCAGATCATCGGCGCGGGCGCCGTGCGGGGCCACAGGTGTTGCCCGCAGCGGGGCGCCCTGCATTGCGGGCCGCAGCCCGCAATGCGTCAGGGGATTACTTGGCGTTGGCGATGGTGTCCAGCGTCTTCTGGCCGAACTTCTTCGCGTATTCCTTGTAGGCCGGCTCCAGCGCGGTGCGGAAGGCGGCCTGGTCCACCTTCTCCACCACCTGCATGCCGTGGCTCTTGGCCTCTTCCACGCCCTTCTTCTCCACCGTGTCCACGAACACGCGCGAAGCGATGGCGCCCGACTTGGCGCCCTGCGTGAAGGCCGCCTTCTGGCTGTCGTTCAGCGTGCCCCAGAACGAGGGCGACACCAGCAGGGCCATGGGCGCGTACACATGGGCCGTCAGCGTCAGGTGCTTTTGCACCTGCCACAGCTTGGCCGAGGCCAGCACCGAGATCGGGTTCTCCTGGCCGTCGATCGTGCCCTGCTGCAGCGCACCGATCACCTCGGGCCAGGACATGGGCGTGGGCGATGCGCCCAGCGTGCGGAAGGCCGTGATGTGCACGGGGTTCTCGGTCACGCGGATCTTCAGGCCCTTGAGATCGGCCACGCCGTTGACGGCGTGCTTGTTGTTGGACAGGTGGCGAAAGCCCTGCTCACCCCAGGCCAGCGCGACCAGGCCGCGCTTGCTGAACTTGGCCAGCAGCTCCTGGCCGAAGGCGCCGTCCAGCACGGCGCGCGCATGCTGCGTGTCGCGGAACAGGAAGGGAATGTCCACCACGCCCACATCGGGCACGAAGTTGCTGATGGCGCCCGTCGAGACGATGGCCGCCTCCACCGTGCCCAGCTGCAGGCCCTCGATCAGCTCGCGCTCGCCGCCCAGGGCGGACGCGGGGAACTGCTTGAACTTGTAGGCGCCGTTCGTGCCCTTTTCCACCGCATCGGCCCAGGCCTGGGCGGCCGCGCCGTAGTGCGAATTCACGGCCAGGGCGTAGCCCACCTTGACCTCCTTGGTCTGGGCCAGTACGGCGCCAGCCGAAGCAGCCGCCATGGCGGCCACGCAGGTCGAAAGAAGGGTGCGGCGGATCATTTGCATAGCGGCAGTCTCACTTGTTGTGTGTTGAAAAATGGCCCCCACGCTCCCCTTGCAGGGCAAGGCCTGCGGTCCCCCGCAGGGGGCCGCTTTTCATCCTGGGGCAGCCCGGCGATGAAAAAAAAGAGCCCATGGATTGTAGTGACCACTCCCCTTGTGGCGACCACGTACAAAGCGCTCGTCATGTGCGTTGAGGTGCATCTGATTTGGCGATGCCATAGGTGCTGAAATGACAAACGCCCGATGCGCGCAAGCGTCATCGGGCGTCGGGTTCAGATGGAGCGGGTCAGCTCATTACCACTCAGCGTGCCCCGATCCGCTCGAACTCGCTCTCCACCGCCGCATGCGCTTTCAGGATGCTTTGCGAAGGCGCAGGGCCCATGCGGCTGACGACCACCGTGGCCAGCCAGGCCAGGATGAAGCCGGGGATGATCTCGTACAGGCCCAGCCAGCCGAACTGCTTCCACACCAGCACCGTCACGGCGCCGGTGATGATGCCGGCCAGCGCGCCGCCGCGCGTCATGCGGCTCCAGAACAGCGACAGGATGATCACCGGGCCGAAGGCGGCGCCGAAGCCGGCCCAAGCGTAGCTGACCATGCCCAGCACCTTGGAGTCGGGGTTGCTGGCGATGGCGATGGCGATCAAGGCCACCAGCAGCACCATGGCGCGGCCGACCCAGACCAGTTCGATCTGGCTGGCGTTCTTGCGCAGGAAGGTGCGGTAGACGTCTTCGGTCAGCGCGCTGGAGCACACCAGCAGCTGGCACGACAGCGTGCTCATCACGGCTGCCAGGATGGCCGCCAGCAGTGCGCCCGAGATCCAGGGGTTGAACAGCTGCTTGGTGATTTCCATGAACACCGTCTCGGCATTGGCGTTCACGGCGGCCGCGCCAGCGGGGTTGGCCGCGAAGTAGGGGATGCCGATGAAGCCCACGGCCACGGCGCCGGCCAGGCACAGGATCATCCAGGTCATGCTGATGCGGCGGGCCGAGGGAATGGTCTGCACCGACGATGCCGCCATGAAGCGCACCAGGATGTGCGGCTGGCCGAAGTAGCCCAGGCCCCAGGCCAGCAGCGAGACCACGCCCACGAAGCTGGCGCCACGGAACAGGTCGAACTTCTCTGCCGCCACGATGGCGTGCAGGTCCTGGCCCGGCTGCAGATGGCCCTGCACGGCCAGCCAGGCGATCACGGGCGCCAGGATCAGGGCCGTGATCATCATCGAGGCCTGGATGGTGTCCGTCCAGCTCACGGCCAGGAAGCCGCCGATGAACACATAGGCGATGGTGCACAGCGCGCCCACCCACAGGGCCGTGCTGTAGGGCATGCCGAACATGTTCTCGAACAGGCGCGCGCCCGCCACCACGCCCGAGGCGCAGTACAGCGTGAAGAACACCAGAATCACCACGGCCGTCACGATGCGCAGCACGTTGGAGTGATCCTCGAAGCGGTTGGCCAGGTAGTCGGGCAGCGTCAGCGCATTGCCGGCACGCTCGGTGTACAGGCGCAGCCGCGCCGCCACCAGGCGCCAGTTCAGGTAGGCGCCCAGGATCAGGCCGATGGCGATCCAGGCTTCCGACAGGCCGGACAGGTAGATGGCTCCGGGCAGGCCCATCAGCAGCCAGCCGCTCATGTCCGAGGCACCGGCCGACAGCGCCGTCACGAAGCTGCCCAGGCTGCGGCCGCCCAGGATGTAGTCGGAAAGATTCTTGGTGCTGAAGTAGCCGATGGCGCCGATGCCGAGCATGGCGACCAGGTAGATGGCGAACATGATCGCCGTCGGGTCGTTCCAGTTGAATTGCATTGAAGTGTCCTGCGTTGGTCGTGTTTTTTCGGGTGGTGCGGGGCGCTTGCCAGGGGCCGGTTGTGCCGGCCCCGGCGGTTCAAGCCATGGTCATCAGTTGAGCGTTTCCGCCTGCGGCAGCGGTATTGGTGCTGATGGATTGCTCGTGGAACAGCGCGGCCAGGTCATAGCCGCGGCCCGCATGCAGCTCGTCGCTGTTGCGGCTTTCCACGCGCACCAGGGCACCGTCGCGCGCGGCGACCTGGGCGCAGACCTGCAGCAGGGCGTCGCCATCGCCCTCGAACAGCAAGGCCGCCATGGGCGCTGCCGAATCGCCCAGGGAGTCGGCGCTGGCGCTGTGCAGCCATGGCACACCGGCATCGCCCGCAGCGGCGCGCAGCGCCTGCCAGGTGGCGGCGCAGCCGCTGTCGGCGCCTGTTCCGTTGTCGGGCAGCACCGCATGGCAGGCGTTGCCGCTGGCCAGGGCTGCTGCCACCTGGGCCACCAGGCCCAGCGGCGTACGCGGCAGTGCCCAGACGGGGCCGCGCGGCAGCAGGCGGTAGCGGTTGGATTCGCCCGTGGGGCCGGGCAGCGGCATGGCCGCGTCCAGGCGCGATGCGGAGGCTGCCGCGTCACAGGCGGCCAGGGCCTGCACCTGCTCGTCGGCGGACATGGCATCCGGCGGCGCCTTGGACAGCGTCTCGCGCAGCAGGCCCAACAGCTGCAGCGGCGCCTGGACGGGCGACTCCGCCCGTGCGAAGACCGACAGCGCCGCGCTGGCAGGCCCCTGCACCAAGCGGTGCAGATACAGCGGGCCGCCGGCCTTGGGGCCCGTGCCCGACAGGCCCATGCCGCCAAAGGGCTGCACGCCCACCATGGCGCCGATCACATTGCGGTTCACATAGATGTTGCCCGCATGCACGCGCTGGGTGAGGTGGGCAATGGTCTCGTCGATGCGGCTGTGCACGCCGAAGGTCAGGCCGTAGCCGGTGGCGTTGATGCCATCGACCAGCGCGTCCAGCTGCTCACGCCTGAAGCGGATCACGTGCAGCACGGGGCCGAAGACCTCGCGCTGCAGGCGCTCCGTGCTGTCGATCTCGATGAGGGCGGGTGCCACATAGTGGCCGTTGAGCACGCCGTCCTTGCGCTCCACGCGGGTGACCTTCTGGCCCGCTGCGGCCATCTGCTCTATGTGCTCCTCGATCTGGCGGCGTGCCGCGTCGTCGATCACGGGGCCCACATCGGTGCTCAGGCGGTCGGGGTTGCCCAGCGTCCACTCCTGCAGCGCATCGCGCAGCATGGTCAGCGTGCGGTCGGCCACCTCTTCCTGCAGGCACAGCAGACGCAGGGCAGAGCAGCGCTGGCCGGCCGAGTCGAAGGCCGAGGCCAGCACATCGGCCACCACCTGCTCGGCCAGGGCCGAGGAGTCCACCACCATGGCGTTCTGGCCGCCGGTCTCGGCAACCAGCGCAATGGGGCGGCCTGCGGGCGACAGGCGGCGCGACAGCTGGCGCGCAATCAGGCGTGACACCTCGGTGGAGCCCGTGAACATCACGCCGGCCACCAGCGGATGCGCCACCAGGGCGGCGCCCACGGTCTCGCCCGCACCGGGCACCAGCTGCAGTGCATCGCGTGGCACGCCGGCCTCGTGCAGCAGGGCCACCATGGCGGCGGCCGTCAGCGGGGTCTGCTCGGCGGGCTTGGCCAGCACGGTATTGCCGGCAGCCAGGGCTGCGGCCACCTGTCCGCAGAAGATGGCCAGCGGAAAATTCCAGGGGCTGATGGCCAGCACCACGCCCAGCGGGCGCTGCGTGGCGTTGTCGAAATGCGCAGCTACCTGGGCGCCGTAATAGCGCAGGAAGTCCACCGCCTCGCGGATCTCGGCCACCGCGTTGGGCAGGGTCTTGCCGGCCTCTCGCATGATCAGGCCCATCAGCGGCTGGCTGCGCTGCTCCAGCAGATCGGCGGCGCGGGCCAGCGCATCGGCGCGGGCGGCAGCAGGCGTGCCGGCCCAGATCGGCGCGGCCTGGGC
>NZ_JTKZ01000844.1:0-15253 GCF_000799035.1 Delftia sp. ZNC0008 | reverse complement strand
CCGCGTCCCAGCGAACAGGCACCTGCGCCCCGCAGGCCCGGCGAGCCTGCACGCGAGCGGCGCAGGCGCGGCGGATGGGGGCTGGGCCTGGCGGTCGTCGTCGGACTGTGCATCGTCGCCGCGCTGCTGGCCGGCATGGTGCTGGTGGCGCGCGAGCAGGTACTGCGCAGCCAGGCGCCGCCCGTCACTGCCCCCATGGCGGTGCAGCCCGTGCGCTGATACACGCCGTATCATTGCCGGGACTGCGGACGCTGCGGCCCCGCAGGTTCCGACGTAATATCGCCGCCCGATGCTGCAGGCCGCAGCACAGATCCAGGAGCGAACACCATGAGATGGGAAGGCAACCGCGAGTCGGACAATGTGGAGGACCGCCGTGATGACGGTGGTGGTGGCGGTGGTGGTCCCGTCTTTGGCGGGCGCAGCATCGGCATCGGCACCATCGTCATCGCCTTGGTCGGTGGCTGGGTGCTGGGCATCAATCCGCTGACCATCCTGGGGGCGCTCAGCGGCGGCGCGCCGGTGCAGGTGCAGCAGCCCCAGGGGCCGGCCCACAAGCCGCCGGCCGACGACCAGCTCGCCCGCTTCGTCTCCACCGTGCTGGCCGATACCGAGGATGTGTGGCGCGAGGTGTTCCGCCAGGGCGGCGCCCAATATGCCGATCCCAAGCTCGTGCTGTTCCGCGGCGCCACGCCCACGGCCTGCGGCACGGGGCAGTCCGCCATGGGGCCGTTCTACTGCCCTGCCGACCAGAAGGTCTATATCGACCTGGGCTTCTACGAGACGCTCAAGAACCAGCTCGGCGCCCCCGGCGACTTTGCCCAGGCCTATGTGATTGCCCACGAGGTGGGCCACCACGTGCAGAACCTGCTGGGCATCAGCGCCCAGGTGGACCGTGCGCGGGGCCGCGTCAACAAGGTCGAATACAACCATCTGTCGGTCAAGCTGGAGCTGCAGGCCGATTGCCTGGCCGGCGTCTGGGCGAACCGCGCGCAAAGCGCACGCCAGATCCTGGAGCAGGGCGATGTGGAGTCGGCCATGAATGCCGCTTCCAAGATCGGCGACGACGCCCTGCAGCGCGCCGGTGGCGGCGCCGTCGTGCCCGACAGCTTCACGCATGGCACCAGTGCCCAGCGCCAGCGCTGGTTCAGCACCGGTCTGCGCACCGGCAGCGTCAAGTCCTGCGACACTTTCTCGGCCGCTTCGCTTTGAAAAATGCCCCCCGAGGGGCGCTTTCCCATCTCGAGGCGGCGGCCCGGCGATGAAAAAATGCCCGCATAGCGGGCCCTCGTACCGGGTTTTTGCGGGTTGCGCTCACGCAACGCCATGCTTGTCCAGGTGCCAATTGGCGTTATTGCAACGCACAAATCGCGCTAGGTGCGACAATAGCGTCCTCAATGACAAGCTCTTTCTCCAATCTCCAACTGGCCGAGTCCCTGGCGCGCGCCGTGGCCGACATGGGCTACGAGTCCATGACGCCCATCCAGGCGCAGGCCATTCCGGTTGTTCTGACCGGCAAGGATGTCATGGGCGCAGCCCAGACCGGCACGGGCAAGACGGCAGCGTTCTCGCTGCCGTTGCTGCAGCGGCTGATGCGCCACGAAAATGCCTCCGCTTCGCCTGCACGGCACCCCGTGCGGGCGTTGGTGCTTTTGCCCACGCGCGAACTGGCGGACCAGGTGGCTCAGCAGATCGCCCAGTACGCCAAGTACACCAAGCTGCGCAGCACCGTGGTGTTCGGCGGCATGGACATGAAACCGCAGACGCTGGAACTGAAAAAGGGCGTCGAGGTGCTGGTGGCCACGCCGGGCCGGCTGCTTGACCATATCGAAGCCAAGAACGTGGTGCTCAACCAGGTCGAGTACGTGGTGCTCGACGAGGCGGACCGCATGCTGGACATCGGCTTCCTGCCCGACCTGCAGCGCATCCTGTCCCATCTGCCCAAGACACGCACCACCTTGCTGTTCAGCGCCACCTTCTCGCCCGAGATCAAGCGCCTGGCCGGCAGCTACCTGCAAGACCCCGTCACCATCGAAGTGGCCCGTCCCAACGAGACGGCGTCCACGGTGGAGCAGCGCTTCTACAGCGTCAGCGACGACGACAAGCGCTATGCGCTGCGTTCGCTGCTCAAGCAGCGCGAGATCCGCCAGGCCTTCGTCTTTTCCAACAGCAAGCTGGGCTGCGCCCGCCTGACGCGTGCCCTGGAGCGTGATGGCCTGCGCGCAACGGCGCTGCACGGCGACAAGAGCCAGGACGAGCGCCTGAAGGCGCTTGAAGCCTTCAAGCGCGGCGAGGTGGATCTGCTGGTGTGTACCGATGTCGCGGCCCGCGGCCTGGACATCAAGGACGTGCCGGCCGTCTTCAACTACGACGTGCCCTTCAACGCCGAAGACTATGTGCACCGCATCGGCCGCACGGGCCGCGCAGGCGCCTCCGGCATTGCCGTGACCCTGGTGACCAACCACGATGCGCGCCTGGTGGGCGAGATCGAGAAGCTCATCAAGAAGAAGATCAACGTCGAAACCTGCCCCATGGAAGATTTCCGCGGCAGCGCGCCGCGTGGTCACCGTTTCGACGAGCTGCCGCGCCAAGGCGCTGGCGGCGGGTACGGTCGTGAACGGGATCGCGGCGGCGAGCGTGGCGATCGCGGTGCCGATGCCGCACGGGGCAGCACGGGCTTCGGCCATCGCGGCTCGCGCATGGCCCAGCGCCCGGCGCATTCCGACCCCTTCTTCGACAAGCCCTATGAGCCTTCGGCCAGCGCCGACGCCAACTGGGAAAGCCAGCGCGCTGCGCCCAAGGCCGGCGGCAACATCAAGCCCAAGCGCAAGCTGGCGGCGCTGTTCAAGGCACCGGTCGCGCCCGCCGCGCCTGTCGCCACCTCCGAGGTCTGAGCGCCGCACACGCGGCCTGCTTCCCGAATAACGCCTGCCTTGCAGGCGTTTTTTCATGGGTGCACGGGCTGCTCCCGATCAGCCTGGGGCCTGGGCCTGCGGGCAATCCACCTGGATCAGCTCCCTGTCCGCCAGATGGTCGCCGAAGCGCATCATGCTCAGGCAGCCACCCCAGACGCAGCCCGTGTCCAGCGCCACCAGATCGGGCCGGTTGATATGGCCCAGCGTGGACCAGTGGCCAAAGGCAATGGGCACGCCCGCCGTGGCGCGGCCCGGCACATCGAACCAGGGCATGAGTCCTGGCGCCGCCTGCTCTGCCGACTCCGTGCTGTCGAAATCCATGACCCCCTGAGCGCTGCAAAAACGCAGCCGGGTCAGCGCGTTGACGATGACACGCAGCCGTTCCCAGCCCTGCAGATCCGGCGACCAGCGATCGGGCTGGTTGCCGTACATGGCTTGCAGGAAATCCGGCAATTGCGCGCTGCGAAGTACCGTGTGCACCTCGCCTGCAAGGTCCATCACTTCCTGGGCGGTCCACTGCGGCAGCACGCCTGCGTGGACCATCAGCAGCTCATCGCCATGCACCGTGCGGTGGCTGCGCGCCAGCGGCTGCTGTCGCAGCCAGTCCAGCAACTGGTCACGATCGGGCGCTTGCAGCACCTGGGCCAAGGTGTCGCGGCGGCTGTTGCGGCGCACGCCGTGGGCGGCGGCCAGCAGGTGCAGGTCATGGTTGCCCAGCAGGGCGCGCATGGAGTCGCCGGCGGCCATGCAGGTGCGCAGTACCTTGTCCGATGCCGGGCCGCGATTCACCAGGTCGCCGAGGATGTACAAGGTATCGCGGCTGGCGGAGAAATCCACGCGTTGCAGCAGGCGCTCAAAGGCGTCGTGGCATCCCTGGATATCACCGATACAGTAAAGTGCCATGGTCTTCTTTCTGATATACGAACCATGGATTTTCTGCTGATCGCGTTGCTTACGCTGCTCAATGGGGTGTTTGCAATGTCCGAATTGGCACTGGCCTCCAGCCGCAAGGCTCGGTTGGTGGCACTGGCTGAAACAGGCGACAAGGGGGCGGTGGCGGCACTGGCCTTGCTCGACAACCCCACGCAATTTCTTTCTTCGGTGCAGGTGGGCATCACCTCCATCGGCCTGCTCAACGGTATCCTGGGTGAGGCGGCCTTCAGCGACGGACTGGCCGCATGGCTGCTGGGCCTGGGCGTTCCAGAGCGCGCAGCCAGCATTTCGGCAACGGCAGTCGTCGTGACCGTGATCACCTTCGTCACCATCGTTTTCGGCGAGCTGGTGCCCAAGCGCATCGGCCAGCTCTATCCCGAAACCGTGGCCATCGTGGTCTCACGGCCCATGACGTGGGTGGCGTCGGCAGCCAAGCCTTTTGTGCGGCTGCTGGCCTTCTCCACCCGCGCCATGCTGACCTTGCTGCGCATCAATGAATCGGCGGCACGCTCCGTGACCGAGGAGGAGATCGCGGCCAGCCTTGCCGAGGGCCGCGATGCCGGCGTCATCGAGGCCAGCGAACACCAGATGGTGCAGAACGTCTTCCATCTCGATGACCGCTCGCTGACGTCGATCATGGTGCCGCGCGGCGATGTGCAATGGCTGGATGCCGACATGACCGTCACCGAGGCATTGCAGGCCTCGGCCGATGACCACGCAAAGGGCGGCCATTCCTGGTATCCGGTGTGCCGCAATTCCCTTGATGACGTGGTCGGCATCATCAGCGTGGCGCGCCTGCTGGCATTGGGTCCCGATGCGGCGGGCTCCACGCTCTACGAGCATGTACTGCCGGCCTCGTTCCTGCCCGAGACGCTCAGCGCCATGGAACTGCTGGAGCAATTGCGTGCCCGATCCGGGCGCATGGTGTTCGTGGTGGATGAATATGGCGTGGTGCAGGGCATCATGACGCCGCGCGATTTGCTGGAGGCGATTACCGGCGAGTTACAGCCTGTGACCGAAACGGAAGCATGGGCCATGCAGCGTGGGGATGGCTCCTGGTTATTGGACGGGCTGATGCCCATATCGGAGCTGAAGGCGCGCCTCGATATTCGTGACCTGCCCGATGAGCACCGTGGCCGATACAACACCGTTGCCGGCCTTCTCATGGCGGAAAGCGGTCATTTGCCGGTTCTGGGAGAGCGGATCAGCTGCGCGGGCTGGATCTTCGAGGTGATTGATCTCGATGGCAAACGCATTGACAAGGTGCTTGCCATTTCGGAATTATCCGAAGGGTCCTCGCTGCAATAGGCAACTGCGATATTGTGGATTTTGCTTACATGCGTCTTGCCCTGTAGGGCGATTATGTTTTTATAATGAAAGCTCTTAAACAACTTTCAAGGCGCACACCATGAGCTCTTACAAGGAATTGCTGAAGCAGCGACAGGAACTGGAGCAACAGATCCAGGAAGCGCGCAAGCGTGAACTGTCTGACGCCGTGGGCAAGGTTCGCAATTTGATTGCCGAATATGGCCTGACTGCGGATGACGTCTTTCCTTCGGCTCGTGGTCGCGGCAATGCGGGTGCAACCGGCACCAAGGTGGCGCCCAAGTACCGTGATCCCGCCACTGGCCAGACCTGGACCGGACGCGGCAAGCCGCCGAAGTGGATTCAGAATCAGGACCGCGAAAAGTTCGTCATCTGATTTTTCCATCGCGCATGTTGAAAGAGCCCGCCTTGTGCGGGCTTTTTTCATTGGCACGGCCATTTGTCAAAAATTGACTCGGTTGAGAATGACTATCATGCGCTGTGCAAAGCGTGGGCCTGTGCACGGACATTGCGCGGCGGCCGATGCCAGGGTCGATTTCTGGCGGTAACGCAAAATGCACGGTGCCAGTGATGCACCTTGCGGCAGTTTGGAGCATGCGAGGTGGGTGTTTCCGGGTCTTGGCGTCTCAACGCATGGCGGATGCATGCGTGTTTCAGACAAATCCGATGATTTTTTGATTTTCTTCAGTGGTGGCCGACTTGAATATCCAGGCACCAGCCACCATGGGCGAAGGCAGGGGCACAATACGCGCATGAACAAGCAGGTGTTGATTGCCGGCGGCGGCATTGGTGGCCTGGCCGCCGCCATCGGTGCGTCGCGGGCGGGTTGGGAAGTGCGTCTTTTCGAGCAGGCGCCCGCGCTCAGTGAAGTGGGCGCCGGAATCCAGATCGGTCCGAATGTCGTGCGGCGGCTTCAGGCCTGGGGCCTGCAAAAACCGCTGCAGCAGGTGGTGGCATTGCCGGGCAGCCTGCGCGTGCGCAGCGCAGTCACCGGGCAGGAATTGGCGCATATGCCCTTGGGCAGCGAGTCCGTGCAACGCTATGGCGCGGCCTACGCCACCATCCACCGGGCCGATCTGCAGCAGCTGCTGAAGGAAGCCGCTCAGACTTATCCGGGCATGCACCTGAACCTGGGCCAGCCCATTGAAGGCTTTTCCGAAACGGACGGCGTGGTCACCGTGCGAACCCAGGCCGGCAAGCTGATCGAAGGCGATGCCCTGGTCGCTGCCGACGGCGTGCGCAGCGTCCTGCGCCAGCAGCTGCTGGGCGACGGCCCGCCGCGTGTCACCGGGCACCTGGCCTACCGCGCCCTGGTGCACCAGGCCCAGTTGCCCAAGCGGCTGCGGGCCACTGATGTCACGGCCTGGCTGGGCTCGCGCATGCATGCCATCCAGTACCCCGTGCGCCGGGGCGAGCTGCAGAACCTGGTGGTCATCGTCCAGGGCCCGGCGCCCGAGGACCTGGCGAACTGGGACCATGCGGGCAATCTCGATGATCTGGTGCGGGTGCTGCAGGGCAGCTGCCCGCACCTGCTGGACCTGGTCCAGCATGTGCCTGCCGCTGGCGGTGACTGGCGGCTGTGGCCGGTGGGGGACCGCCCGCCTGTGCAATCGGCCGCGCAGATGGCGCGCGGCGTGGTGGCGCTGCTGGGCGATGCCGCCCACCCCATGCGCCCCTATCTGGCCCAGGGCGCCGGCATGGCGATTGAAGATGCAGCGGAGCTGCAGCGCGCCCTGTCCATGCACGATCTCGACGTCAACATGCGCCTGCGCCGCTACGCGCTCAATCGCTGGCAGCGCAATGCGCGCGTGCAGGCGCGCTCGCAGCGCAATGGCCGCATCTTCCATGCCACGGGTCCGGTGCGCTGGGGGCGTGACCTGTCGCTGCGCCTGCTGGGCTCCCGGCTGATGGATCTGCCCTGGCTGTACCGTGGCGATGGCTCGGCCGCCAATGCCTTGTAGAGGCACAGACTCCGGCCGCTAGGCGGATGCCTGGCGCAGCAGCGGCGAGGAGGGCAGGAAACGGAACGCGGTTGACGCACCGACGAGGGTGGCTGCAATCGAGATCATCACGGCCTTGTAGGGCTCCACGCCCCAGGCCTCGGCCCAGGCCGCCACCCAGCCCGTGAACCATTGCACCAGGGCCACGCCCAGGAACATGGCCATGGTGAACAGCGACAGCGCGCGGCCGGTCATCTCGGGCGGGTAGGAAGCGCGCACATCGGCGTACTGCAGCACCGAATAGCCCGACAGCAGGCCCATGGCGAAGATCAGCGCCACATTGGTCCAGCCATGGTGCAAAAAGGCCATGAGCATGAACAGGCTGCCCATGAGCAGCGAGTAATTGGTGAGCCAGCGCCGGCGCCGTCCTGGGCCGGGGTCCATGCGCCCGAAAATCGCGGGGCTGAACAGCGAGATCATCGATACGATCAGCGCCACATTGCCGCTTTCCACCAGCGAAAAGCCATAGCGATGGATGAGCAGCGGCCCCAGCCAAAGGCCGCGCAGCGCCAGAAACGATGCATAGCAGGCCATGGCCAGCAGGACGATACCCAGCGTGTGCGGCAGCGTGAACAGCTCGGCCATGCGGCGTGCCGCCACGCCCCAGCTTTCCCGTGCGGCGGTCTGTGCTCCGCGGCGGGCGGGCTCGTGCACGCGCCACCAGATCAGCAGCCACGACAGGGCCGACATCACGGCCAGCAGCGCAAAGCCCGAGCGCCAGCCGAAATGCTGGACCAGCCAGGCCAGCGGCGTGCCTGTGAACAGCAGTCCCAAGCCGCCCACGCCCATGCCCACGCCCGACAGAAAGGCGAAGCGGTCCATGGGAAAGTGGCGCGAGATGAACATGGTGCAGGCCAGGAAGGCCGGCGAGCAGCCCACGCCGATCAGCAACTGGCCCACCATCAGCCAGCCGTAATTGGGTGCGGCGGCGGACAGTGCCGATCCCGCGATCGCCAGCGGAAACGACAGCAGCACCGTGCGGCGCAGGCCGTAGAGATCCATGCCGATGCCCATGAGCAGCTGGGCCACGCCGAAGGACAGGCCGAACAGGCCCGCAAAGGCCCCCAGCGACTGGGCCGTAAGCCCGAAATCCTGCTGCAGGCCGGTCGCCATGACCGAGGTCGTGGTGCGAAAGGCCTGGCTCAGCGCAAAGGCCGAGAGCAGGGCCAGCAGCATGGCCCACAGCAGCTGGCTGCGTGGCGGCGGTGCTGCGGTGGAGGTCTGCGAAGCCTCTGTGTGTGTGTTGTTGTGTGGGGGCTGTTGCGGCGCTGCGGACACGGTATTTCTCCTGGCGCCGCAGCTTACCCGTTTGCGCGCATGCGCGCTGTCGCCACCGCAGCGGTCTGCCGTCGGTGGCGCCCGCCAGTTCTTACAGCTCGGTGCGCAGCGCCCAGATTTCGGGGAACAGCACCACGTCCAGCATCTTGCGCAGGTAGCTGACGCCGCCGGTGCCGCCCGTGCCGCGCTTGAAGCCGATGACGCGCTCCACCGTGGTCAGATGGCGGAAGCGCCAAAGTCGGAAGGCGTCCTCGATGTCGGCCAGCTTTTCGCCGAGCTGGTACAGGTCCCAGTGCTGGTGGGGATCGCGGTAGACCGTGATCCAGGCCTGCTTGACGCCTTCGCTGGCCTCGTAGGGCTGGGTCCAGTCGCGCTCCAGCCGGTCGGCGGGCACCTCGATGCCCTCGCGCGCCAGCAGTTGCAGGGACACGTCGTAGAGCGAGGGCGAGCGCCATGCCGCCTCCACCTGGGCCAGCAGATCGGGCCGGTGGGCATGGGGCTGGAGCATGGCGGCATTCTTGTTGCCCAGGGAGAACTCGATGCAGCGGTACTGGTAGCTCTGGAAGCCGCTGGAGTTGGCCAGGTAGGGACGCATGGCCGTGTACTCGGGCGGCGTCATGGTGGACAGCACGGTCCAGGCGCTGACCAGTTGCTCCATGATGCGGCTGACGCGGGCCAGCATCTTGAAGGCGTCGGCGCGCGTGCCGCCTGCGATGGCGGCCGTGGCGGCGCGGACCTCGTGCAGCATCAGCTTCATCCACAGCTCGCTGGTCTGGTGCTGGATGATGAACAGCATCTCGTCATGCGCGGGCGACAGCGGGTGCTGGGCCGTGAGGATCTGGTCCAGGTGCAGGTAGTCGCCATAGCTCATGGACTGGCTGAAGTCCAGCTGGGCGCGCTCCTCTTTGACGATGGATTCGGTGCGGCCGGGGCTGTTCATGGGACAGCCGGAGTGTTCGGTGGTCATGTGGGAGTCTCGCAAGTCTCGATGCGGAAAATGCAGGGCGCAGCGTAACCGAATCCCGCGCAGCAATCCTGCGGCTTGCAAGAAGCGGGATGCGCGCCCGCGCCGGGCTGCGTAGAGTAGAGCATCCGATGACCCTGAAAGACATGCCGTGTCCCACCAAGCCATGAATCAAGCCAGCGATGCCCCTGCCAACCCCGCTGCCCTGGTGGCCCGATGCTGCCGCTGGCTGGAGACCGAGGAGCCGCCCCCCGCCCTGGGCGCGCTGGCAGAACGCTCGGGGCTGAGCCCCTGGCAGCTGCACCGATTGTTCAAGCAGGCCACGGGCCTCACGCCCAAGGCCTATGCCAAGGCGCACCGCGCGCGTGCGCTGCGCCAGGCGCTGCAGCCAGGCCAGAGCGACTCGGTCACCGATGCCGCCTACCTCAGCGGCTATGCGGCCAGCAGCAGTTTCTACCGCGACGCAGGCGCCATGCTGGGCATGGCGCCCGGCGACTACCGGCGCGGCGGCATGCGCCAGACCATCCGATTTGCGGTGGCCGAATGCACGCTGGGCAGCATCCTGGTGGCCAGCACCGATCGCGGCGTGTGCTGCGTGCTGCTGGGCGACGATGCCGAGGCCCTGGTCCAGGACCTGCAGCAGCGCTTTCCGCTGGCCGAACTGGTGGGCGGCGATGCCGGATTCGAGCACACCGTGGCCCAGGTCGTGGCCCTGGTCGAGCAGCCGCGCCGGGGCCTGGCACTGCCGCTGGATGTGCAGGGCACGGCCTTCCAGCAGCGCGTATGGCAGGCGCTGTGCGCCATTCCCGCCGGCCAGACCCTGAGCTATTCGGAACTGGCCCTGCGCCTGGGCATGCCCACGGGTGCCCGGGCCGTGGCCAGCGCCGTCGCGGCCAACCCCATTGCCGTGGCCGTGCCCTGCCACCGCGTGGTGCGCAATGACGGCAGCATCTCCGGCTACCGCTGGGGCGTGGAGCGCAAGCGCGCCCTGCTGCTGCGCGAGGCGCGCCAGGCGCAGGAGGCGGCTGGCAAGGACGCTGGGCACGCACCGCTGCGCCAGGCAGGAAGCGCATGAGCGGGCAGGGGCAGGGGCGAGGGCGTGGCACCGGCCAGACCTATCAGGCGCAGCAGCAACTGACGCTGCCGGCCGGCTACCGCATGACCGAGTTCTGGGGCTTTCACCGGCGCGATGCCCAGCGCCTGTCCGAATGCGATCTGCAGGATGGCGGCACCATCCGCATGCACAAGGGCCTGATGTGGAAAGGCCTTCCCACGCTGCTCACCCTGGAGCTGACGCAGCAGTGCGAAGAGGCGGCCGTGGTCCAGGCCCGATGGCACCTGCCCGCCGATGCGGGCGCAATCACCGGCATGGACGATGTGCTGGCCGCCATGCTGCGGCGCATGTTCGGACTGTCCCAGGATGTGGGGGAGTTCGAGCGCCGCTTTGGCCGCCATGAGCTGCTGGGACCGCTGCTGGCGCGCCAGCGGGGCCTGCATGTGCCCGCGGCCTGCACGCCCTGGGAGGCGCTGAGCTGGGCCGTCACCGGGCAGCAGATCAGCGTGGCGGCAGCCGTGTCGCTGCGCCGCCGCCTGATCGCTGCAGCCGGCCAGCCGGTGGCGCTGCACGATGGCCATGCCGACGCGCCGCAGCAGCTGTGGTGCATGCCGGAGGCCGCGCAGGTGGCGCAGCTGAGCGAGGACGACTTGCGCGCGGCCGGCTTTTCCCGAAGCAAGACCCATACGCTGCGCCTGCTGGCGCATGCCGTGCAGGCGGGCGAACTGCCGCTGGACGATTGGGCCGCCATGCCCGAGCTGCCCGCCAGCGAGATCAGCCGGCGGCTGCTGGCCCTCAAGGGCGTCGGCCCGTGGACCGTGAACTACATGCTGCTGCGCGGCTATGGCCACCTGGACGGCCCGTTGCACGGCGATGTGGCCGTGCGCCGCGCCTTGGCGCGGCTGCTGGAGACGGAATCCGTGGACGCCGCGCAGACCGAGTTGTGGCTGCGGGACTTCGCGCCCTGGCGCGCCCTGGTCGCGGCCCATCTCTGGGCCTCGCTGTCGTCGACGGCGTTCTGAAGGGCTGGCTCCAGGCTTCAGGTCACCGCATTGACGCGGTTGAACTCCGGCTTGCGCCATTCGCCCGATTCCAGCACCTGGCGCAGGTGCTCCACGGCATGCCAGACATCTTCGAATCCCACGTACAGCGGCGTGAAGCCGAAGCGCAGGATGTCCTTGTGCAGGCCCGTGCCGTCGCCCTTGCGGAAGTCGCCGATCACGCCGCGCGCGATCAGCGCCTGCACGATGGCATAGGCGCCGCTGTCCTTGCCGTCCACGCCCAGCCCCTCCTCGCGCGTGAGGCAGACCTGGGAGCCGCGCCGGCCGTGCTCGCGCGGCGTGGCCAGGCCCAGGCCGTGGCCCTGGCAGCGTTCCTCGACCAGGGCGATGAACAGGTCGGTCAGCGCCAGCGACTTGTTGCGCAGCGCGTCCATGCCGCCCAGCGGCTCCACGGCCGTGAACACGTCCAGGCCGCACTGCAGCACGCTCAGGCTGACCATGGGCTGGGTGCCGCACAGGTAGCGCTGTATGCCCTGGGCCGGGTGGTAGTCCGGCACGAACTTGAAAGGCTCGGCATGGCCGAACCAGCCCGACAGCGGCTGCCAGAAGCGGTTGATCAGGCGTGGATGGGCCCAGACAAAGGCCGGCGCACCGGGGCCGCCGTTGAGGTACTTGTAGCTGCAGCCGATGGCGAAGTCGGCATTCGCGCCCTTGAGATCGACAGGCACGGCGCCCGCGCTGTGGCACAGGTCCCAGACGCAGAGAATGCCCTTGCCCTGCGCGGCAGCCGTCACGGCAGCCATGTCGTGCATGGCGCCCGTGCGGTAGTTCACATGGGTGAGCATGCAGATGGCGACCTCGTCGGTCAGCGCATCGGCAATCTCCTCGGGTTCGAGCAGCACCAGCTCCAGGCCGTATTCCTGGCAGACCGACTGGGCGATGTAGAGGTCGGTGGGGAAGTTGCTGCGCTCGCTGATCAGGCGCTTGCGCTGCGGAGCGTCCTCGCGCGCGATGCGGGCCGCAGCCGTCAGCACCTTGTAGAGGTTGATGGAGGCCGTGTCGGTGAACACCAGCTCGCCCGCGCCCACGCCCAGCCAGGGGGCGAACTGGTCGCCCAGGCGCTGGGGCAGGCTGATCCATCCGGCATCGTTCCACGAGCGGATCAGGCCCTGCGCCCATTCCTGCTGCACCACCTCGGCCACGCGCGCGGCGGCGGCGCGGGGGCTGGCGCCCAGCGAATTGCCGTCAAGGTAGATCACGCCTTCGGGCAGCGTGAATTGGTCGCGCAGGGCGCGCAGCGGGTCTTGCGCATCGAGGGTGAGGCAGTCTTGCAGGCTCGTCACGGGGTCTCCTTGGGTATGGAAAAGGCGAAAGGCGAAAGGTGCGGCCCGGGAATCAGGCCAGGGCACGCAGCACGGCGCGCACGGGCGAGGCATCGGCCTCGACCAGCTTGAGCGGCAGGGCGATGAGCTCGTAGTCGCCCTCGGGCACCTCGTCCAGCACCAGGTTCTCCAGCACGCGCAGGCCGCGCCGGCGGATCACCTGGTGGCTGTCCAGGCTCTTGCTGCTGGCCGGGTCGATGCTGGCCGTGTCAATGCCGATGAGCTTCACGCCCAGGTCGGCCAGACGCTCGACCGTGGCCGGTGCATAGGCTGCCAGTTCCTGGTCCCAGGTGGCGGGGGCGCGCTCGTAGGTGCGCACCAGCACGCGTGCCGGAAGATGCTCCACGGCGTGGGCGATGTGCTCCCATTCGACCAGCGGTCCCTTGCCGATGGCGTGGATCACGCGGCAGGGGCCGAGGAAGGCGTCCAGGTCCACATGGCCAATGCTGGCGCCGTCCGCGTCATAGTGCAGCGGTGCATCGGCATGCGCTCCCACATGGGGCGACAGCGTGATGGCGCTGACATTGACCGGGCAGCCCGGCCCGATGGTGGCGCACCATTGCTGGCTGTAGGCCGTGTCGCCGGGAAAGACGGGGCTGGCGGCCTGCACGGCCGGGGAGATGTCCCAGAGTCTGCGGGTCATGGTTTCACTCCTTCGGGGCGGTTCGGGCGGCCTGTGCGCGCGGCCGGTACCACAGCGCATACACCAGGGCCAGCAGGCCCAGGAAGGGCAGGCCCGTGAGCAGCGTCATGTGGAAGACCTCGGTGAAATAGGTGGTGACGATCACGCCCAGCATCAGCGCGGCGCCGGCCAGTGTGAACAGCGGATAGCCCCACATGCGGAACTGCAGGCGCTGGCCCGGATGCTCGCGCGACCAGCGCGCGCGGAAAAACAGATGGGTCACGAAGATCATGAACCAGGTGAACATGGCGCCGAACATGGACACGGACATCATCCACAGCAGCGAGCCTTCGGGCTTCCACAGGTTCACGGCCACGGCCACGGCAATGCCCAGGCAGGAGATGGCAATCGCCGCCACGGGCACGCCGCGGCTGTTCAGCCGCCCGAACACCGAGGGCGCATAGCCGCCGCGCGACAGGCTGAACATCATGCGCGAGGTCACATACAGCTGGCTGTTCATGGCCGACAGCGCGGCCACCAGCACCACGAAGTTGATGATGCTGGCAGCGCCCGGGATGCCGATGATCTCCATCACCTTCACGAAGGGGCTCTTGTCCGTGCCGGCCTGCTGCCAGGGCACGATGGCCAGCATCAGCGCCAGCGTCAGCAGGTAGAAGATCACCAGGCGCGCCATGGTGGTGCGAAAGGCCCGGGTGATGGCGCGCTTGGGGTCCTCGGCCTCGCCCGCCGCCACGGCCACGGCCTCCAGGCTCAGGTAGCTGAAGATGGCGATGATCACGGCCACCCAGGTGCCCCACAGGCCCTTGGGGAAGAAGCCGCCATCGGCCGTGTAGTTGAAAAAGCCGATGCCCTGGGGCTGCGAGCCGAATACCACCCAGGCGCCGATCAGGATGAAGGCCACGATGGCGATGATCTTCACCATGGAAAAGCCGTACTCCACCTGGCCGAAGGCCTTGACGCTGCTGGCGTTGACGGCCACCAGCGCGCCCGAGAACACCACCACCCAGATCCAGCGCGGCACGTCGGGGAACCAGTAGCCCATGTAGATGCCTATGGCCGTCACCTCCATGCCCACGGCCAGCACCACGGCGGCCCAGTAGGCATAGCGGACCATGAAGCCGGCCATCGGGCTGATGTAGTGCTCGGCATAGGCGCCGAACGAGCCCGAGGTCGGATGGGCCACCGTCATCTCGGCCAGGCAGCCCATGAGCAGCAGCGAGATCAGCGCGCCGATGGCGTAGCTGACCAGCACGCTGGGGCCGGCGAAGCCGATGGCGAAGGCGCTGCCCATGAAAAGGCCGGTGCCGATGGCGCCTCCGATGGCGATCATCACCATCTGGGCGGCGGACAGCTGCTGGCGCAGGCCGGTTTCTCGTTGCTGAATGTCTTGGAAGGCGGCCATGGTGCGCGGCGGTTGGGGGCTGAAAGCGGAAGGCGTAAGTATCTGCGCTTTCACCGCCGGCCCCGGGCTGGCCGCTGCAAAACCATGGGAGGGTCCGGCTCAGGCTCCGCGTGCGTAGCAGCCCGGCGTCAGCGCATGGTGGGCCTTGAAGGCGCGCTGCAGGTGGGCCTGGTCGGCAAAGCCCATGGCATAGGCCGCATCGGACAGCGCCGCCCCCGTGGCCAGCAGGCGGCGCGCGCCGTTGATGCGCAGGTTCAGGCGGTAGCTGCCGGGCGTCATGCCCGTGGCCGCCTTGAAGCGGCGGATGAAGCGCGTGGCGCTCATGCCGCATTCCTGGGCCAGGGACTGCACGGTCAGG
>NZ_JTKZ01000717.1:0-18932 GCF_000799035.1 Delftia sp. ZNC0008 | reverse complement strand
CGTGGCGATGTCCGCATAGCTCAGGCCTTCGAGGTTGGCCAGCAGGAAGGCCTCGCGCACCTTGGGCGCCAGCGCGTCCAGCGCCTGGTCCACGGCCTGCAGTGATTCGAGCGCGATCAGCCGCTCCTCGGGCGAGGGAGCCAGCTCGGCCGGCAGCAGGGCCAGGGTGTCGAGATAGGCGCGCTCCAGCAGCCGGCGCCGGTGCTGGCGGATCACAAGATGGCGGGCCACGGTGGCCAGGAAGGGGCGCGGCTGCTCGATGCGGCCGGCCATGCCCGAGGTGATCACGTTGACGAAAGTGTCGTGCGCGACATCGGAAGCCTCGAACACATTGCCCAGCTTGCGGCGCAGCCAGCCTTGCAGCCAGCCGTGGTGTTCGACATAGAGGGTGTGTACGGGATCGGCCGGTGCGCGCATGAAAAGACGGACGCGCCCCGGACTGGCGTGCCGCAGCGCTGAAGCTCGTTTGAGAATGGTTCGCATTCTAAACACGAGCTCAAAACCGTCGCTGCCCAAATCAGGGGCACCGAGGAAGGGCCGTCCCGCACCGAGGGTGCCGTCCCCCTCCCGCGAAGCGAGAGAGGGGGAAGCGGCGCAGCCGCTCAGGGGGTGCTAAAAATTCTCGTGTGCACCCAGATAGCGCCACTGGCCCACAGGCAGGTTGCCCAGCGTCACGCGGCCGATGCGGATGCGCTTGAGGCCCACCACGCGCAGGCCCACCAGTTCGCACATGCGGCGGATCTGGCGCTTCTTGCCTTCGGTCAGCACGAAGCGCAGCTGCTCGGGGTTCTGCCAGTCCACCTTGGCGGGCTTGAGTGCCTCGCCGTCCAGCGACAGGCCATGGCACAGGCGTGCCAGCTGCTCGGCCGGGAACACGGATTGCACGTCGATGTCACGGTCGCCGTAGGTCACGCGTACCAGGTACTCCTTGTCCATCTCCGAGTCTTCGCCAATGATCTGGCGCGCCACGCGGCCATCCTGGGTCATGACCAGCAGGCCCACGGAATCGATGTCCAGCCGGCCGCAGGGTGCCAGGCCCTTGAGCTGCGCGAAGTTGAAGCGCGTGCGGCTGGTGTCCTGGTTCCAGTGGTTCTGGGGAGTGACCAGGACCACGGCCGGCTCGTGGCCATCCTCGGCCTGTCCGCTGACGTAGCCCATGGGCTTGTGGATCAGGATGGTGACCTGCTGGTCCTGGCGGTCACGTGCCTCGCGCTCGACCGTGATGCGGTCGGCGGCCACCACGTTCTGGCCCATCACGGCGAGTTCGCCGTTGACGCGGACCCAGCCCTTGTCCACCCACTCGTCGGCCTCGCGGCGCGAGCACAGGCCCATGTCGGCCAGGCGCTTGTTGATGCGCACGGCGCCCGGAACCTGCTCCTGCACGGGCGCGGGGGCACGCTTGACGGGAATCTCGCGGCTGGCGCCACCGTCGGCGGGACGGTAGGTGCGGATGCCGCTGAGCGGACGGTAGGCGGGTTCGGCCTGGGCCGGCGCATCGCGGCGCGGGCCGCGGGCGTCATCACGGCGGGGGCCCCGGGCGTCGTCACGGGGGCGATCACGGAAGCCGCCCTCCCGGGGGCCGTCACGGGGGCCGTCACGTTGCCCATCACGCGGACGCTCGTCGCGCTGGCCATAGGGCCGGTCGCGGCGATCATCCGGACGGGGCGGACGCGGGGGACGGGAGTCGCGCATGTCGCCCGCATGGCGCGTGTCACGCGCATCACGGGGATCGCGCTGCTCGCGCGGGGCACGGTTTTCGCCGCCGCCCTGGCCACGCCAGTCGCCACGCGGCTGGGAACGGTCCAGGTCCTCGGCACGGCCGAAACCGCTGCTGCGCGGGCGCTGATCACGGGCGTCGCCGCGGGGTGCCGCATCACGGGCATCGCCGCGAGGGCCTGCGTCACGGCGGTCGGAGCGCTCGTAGCGTTCATTGCGCCCGCCGCGGTCATTGCGGTCGTTGCGCGGGCCGCGTGCGCCCGCAGATCTGCCTGCGCCACCAGAGGGGCGGCGGGCATCGCCAGCCGGCTCGGCCTGTGGCTTTTCGGGGCGGCGCAGCACAGGGCGCGCGGAGGGCGCTGCCGCCTCGTCGGCGCCGGACCGGGACGGTTTGGAAGAAGTAGGGGATGACATTAGGCCGCCATTGTCGCGCGGCACGGCCTGCAGCGGCAGCGCCCTGCGGCCAATACGGGCATTGCGCTCGGCTATCGGCCCCGCGCTGCCCCGGCCCGCCGGGACCCCTGCGCGGTCCCGCAGCGAAGCGCCTGCACGAAGGACGGCACACCCGTTGTGCGAGCCCGATTCCCGTCCATGGCAATGCACCTGGCCCCCAGGCCCATCCCATTCGCTGTATCCGTCGCGATATGCATATTCATATGAATCCCCAATGAAAGATGGATCAGGATGAATCAACTCGCCACGAAAATTCTCCATCCGGCCAATGAGGAAATAACAGCCCATGGCATTTGATATGTAAAAAACTGTATTTCTCACGAGCGCATTCATTCATCTTCCATTGCAAACCAATCCATTGGGCTTGCCATTTCCCATGTATCTGCCCATAGAATGGCGCCCGTCCAGAGACAGGGGCTCTCTTTCGAGACAACAGCCCTGCGCGCAGCGCCCGCTGCGGCATCCAGACCATCACGCCCGGAATCCCGCCTCATTCAACAAGGAAAACCATGAGCGATACACCCAACCTATTGAATTCCATGCCCTTGAAAGAACAATTCAAGGCGCTGCTCATCACCAAAATGGACTTGACGGGAATCGAGTGGTCCGATATGGAGACCGCCATCGGCCCGAATGCCGACAAATACCGTCCGCTGTGGGAGCGCATGGTCGGCGGGAAAAAGGGATTCTTCGCCGCACTCAGTCCCTGCTGGACGGCCATTCCCTTCATGGGCGTGTCCTGGGCCATTGCCCGCCGCGTCTACGCCTATGCCGTGGTGGCCTTCATCACCCTGTTGATCATCAACCTGCTGATGCCCGGCACGGGCGGCGCCGGCCGCGTGCTCGGCATCGCGGTGGCGATTTCCTTCACTGTCAAGCGCACCTACCTGCAGTGGCTGGTCACGCGCGTACAGCAGGTCAACCAGATGGGCCTGGCGGGCGCTGCGCGTGAAGAGGCGCTGCGCCAGATCGGCGGCCTGGACCAGAAGAACGGCTGGATCTCCTTCGGCGTGCTGCTGGCCATCGGCATCGTGCTGGCCGCCTTCTGAAGCGCCAGGCCCGCAGATCAGCGGTCCACGGGCAGCCGGTCGCACAGGGCCACCAACTGCGCCAACTGGGGGCCCACATCCCGGATCAGCGTGCGGGCCGGCATGCGCAGGCCCGGCACGGCGCAGTTGAACAGCAGCCGGCGCGACCCGTAGCGGATGCGCGAGGCCGCACCCACCGCGCACACGCCCAGGCCGGAGTCGCCCATGTTGACTGCGAAGCCCCGGGCGGCATAGTGCGCCAGGCTTTCGCTGGCGTTGTCCCTGCAGCGCGCGTATTCCTCGGGCCGCTGGCTGCGCACGCGGTCCAGGAAGCGCTGCAGTTCCCCGGCATCGAGCTGGGCCAGCCCTGCCCGGCCCATGGCCGTTTCCAGCACGCCGCGCACGGCGCCCACGCCGGGTCGCTTGAGCGTGCCGCCTTCCCAGGCGCAGGTATCCAGGTAGACCACATCCAGGTCCATGACCACGCCCACCGATACCGCCCCCTTCACGCGGTCGGCCAGGGCCTGCATGGGCAGGCGCAAAGGCCCCAGCAGCGGCGTGTTGATCACATAGGGGTAGCCCAGGGCGACGGCGGCCGGGCCGACGAAGTAGCGGTCCAGCCGCTCGTCATGGTCCAGGTAGCCCATGGTCTGCAGGCTGCGGCACAGCCTGGACACGGTAGGGCGCGGCAGGCCCAGGCGGCGGGCCAGCTCGCTGTTGGCATGCGGGCGCGGGTCGCTGACGAAGCACTGCAGGATCATCAGCCCCTTGGCCAGCGTGCCCGCGAAATACGGGTCCTGCTCGCGGATGCGGCAGACATCCTGCGAATCCCTGGGTTGGTGGGCAATGGGGGCGTGGGGCACGGCGCCATTGTGCGGACTGCGGCCACAAGGCCGCAACTGCGTTTCAATAATTGAAACAGCATTGCCGCCTTCCCGGCCGCGCTTCCTACAGTGCGGCCCATGAACCACGCCCCAACCTCCACCCCCCATCCCGCCGACGCCCGCCTGCAGGCGTTGATTGCAGACATCCGCCATTTCGTGCGCCACCGCTGGCATCCGCTCGAAGAGCAGATCGAGCGCGACGACAGCATTCCGCCCGCCGTGGTCCAGGAGCTGCGCGACAAGGGCTATTTCGGCTGGAGCATTCCCCAGGCCCATGGCGGCCTGGGCCTGAGCACCGAGGAACTGGTGCGCTGCGCCTTCGAGCTGTCCCAGGCCTCGGTGGCGCTGCGGGCCCGCGTGGGCACCAACACCGGCATTGGCTCGGAAGCCCTGGTGGCCGACGGCACCGAGGCGCAAAAGCAGCGCTGGCTGCCGCGCATGGCGCGCGGCGAGCTCACGGGTTGCCTGGCGCTGACCGAGCCGGACGCGGGCTCGGAGGCGAGCAACATCCAGACCACGGCGCGCCGCGAGGGCGACCACTATGTGCTCAACGGCAGCAAGCGCTTCATCACCAATGCGCCGCTGGCCGATGTGTTCACCGTCATCGCCCGCACCGGCGAAGGCAGCACGGGCAGCGAGGGGCTGACGGCCTTCTTCGTGGAGCGCTCGCCGGGCCTGGTGACAGGCCAGCCCTATCGCAAGATGGGCCAGGCGGGCTCGCCCGTGTCCGACGTGCATTTCCAGGACTGCCGCGTGCCGGCCGACCAGATCATCGGCGGGCGCGAGGGCCAGGGCTTCAAGACCGTGATGAAGGTGCTCAACAAGCAGCGCCTGCACCTGGCCGCGCTGTGCACGGGGCCGGCGATCCGCATGCTGGACCTGGCGCTGGCCCATGTGCGCCAGCGCGAGCAGTTCGGCCAGCCGGTGGCGAACTTCCAGCTGGTGCAGGCCATGCTGGCCGACAGCCGCACCGAGATCTTCGCGGCGCAATCCATGATCCTGGAGGCCGCCCGCGCCCGCGACCGGGGCGAGGACGTGGCGCTGTCCGCCTCCATGTGCAAGTACTTCGCCTCCGAGATGTGCGGCCGCGTGGCCGACCGCGCCGTACAGATGTTCGGCGGCGCGGGCTATGTGGCCGACTTCAGCCCCATCGAGCGCTACTTCCGCGACGTGCGCCTGTTCCGCCTCTACGAAGGCACCAGCCAGATCCACCAGCTCAACATCGCCAAGCTCATGCTGCGCGAGAGCGCCTGACACCGGAGGCCCCCATGACACGCTCCCTCACCTCGAAGCACCTGGCCAACCTGGGCCTGCTGGCCGCGCTGTGTGCCTGCGCGCAGGCTGCCCAAGCGGCACAGGCGGCCCAAGCGGCTTTTCCCGATCGGCCCGTGCGCGTGATCGTTCCCTTTCCCGCAGGCGGCAGCACCGACCTCGTGGCCCGAGCGCTGTCGGTGGAACTGGGCAAGGCCCTGGGACAGCCCGTGGTGGTGGAGAACAAGCCGGGCGCGGGCAGCCTGGTCGGCTCGGAACTCGTGGCCCGCGCCGCGCCCGATGGCTACACCCTGCTCATGGCAGGCCTGAGCAATGTCTTCCTGCCCCATGTGCACGCCAACCTCAAGTGGAATCCGCTGACCGACTACGAGTACATCGGCCTGGTGGCGGACCTGCCCAACGTCATCGCCGTCAACGCCAAGACCCCCTACCGCACGCTGGCCGAACTGGTGGCGGCCGACAAGGCCAGGCCCGGCACGCTGTCCTTCGGCTCGGCCGGCACGGCCACGCCCTCGCACCTGGTCTGCGAGATGGTCAACCACCGGCTCGGCACCAAGATGCAGCACCTGCCCTACAAGGGCAACGCCCCGGCCGTCAACGACCTCATGGCCGGCCACATCCCGGTGATGTGCAACAACCTGGGCGGCACCCTGCCCTACATGCAAGGCGGGCAGATCCGCATCCTGGCGCAGACCGGCAAGAGCCGCTCGCCCGCAGCGCCCGACATTCCCACCTTTGCCGAGCTGGGCGTGGCCGGGCTGGACACCGGCCTGTGGGTGGGCCTGGCCGCGCCCAAGGGCACGCCGCAGCAGATCGTGGCCACGCTCAACCAGGCGCTGGCCAAGGCCATGGCCTTGCCCGAGACACGCGACAAGCTGGCGCGCCTGGGCGCCACGCCGCTGCCCACGCAGGCGGCGGACTTCCACCAGCGCGTGGCCGAAGACCGCCGCGCCTGGGAGCCCGTGCTGAAGAACGTGGACCTGAAAGGCAACTGATGCAGCGCCAAGGCTATCCGCTGGAGGATGTGCGCATCCTCGACATGGCCACGGTGCTGGCCGCGCCCTTCTCGGCCACGCTGTGCGGCGACCTGGGCGCCGACGTCGTCAAGCTGGAGCTGCCCGGCGGCGGCGACACGCTGCGCAGCCTGGCCCCCGTGCACGACGGCCACGCCGTGTTCTGGAAAACCGCCAACCGGGGCAAGCAGGGCATCTCGCTGGACGTGCGCAAGGCCGAGGGCCGCACGCTGTTCCTGCGGCTGATCGAGGATTTCGACGTACTGGTGGAGAACTTCCGCACCGGCACGCTGGACCGCTGGGGGCTGGACCTGGCCACCTTGCATGCCCGCAACCCGCGCCTCATCGTGCTGCGCCTGACGGGCTTCGGCCAGACCGGCCCCTATGCGCGCCGGCCGGGCTTTGCGCGCATCTTCGAGGCCATGAGCGGCTTCGCCCACCTCACGGGCGAGGCGGGCGGCCCGCCCCAGCACATGAACTACCCGCTGGGCGATGCCGTGGCCGGGCTGTTCGGCGCCTTCTCCATCGCGGCCGCACTGGCCGAGCGCAATGCAAAGCCTCCAGGCGAACGGCGCGGCCTGGAGATCGACCTGTCGGCCACCGAAGCCATGCTGCGCCTGCTGGACCCGCTGGCGGCCGAATTCCAGCTGGGCGGACAGGCGCGCAGCCGCACGGGATCGTGCGCGGGCTACACGGCGCCCTCCAACGTCTACCGCACGCGCGACGGCGCCTGGCTCACCGTGGTCGCCACGGGCGATGCCATCTTCGCGCGCCTGTGCCAGGCCATGGACCGCGCCGAGCTGGCCGCCGACCCGCGCTTTGCGGACAACGCCGCGCGCATCCGCCACCTGCAGGCACTGGATGCGCTGATCGTGCAATGGTGCGCAGGCCTGGACTGCGCCCAGGCCACGGCCGCGCTGGCCGCGCACGACATCCCGTTCAGCAAGGTCTGTTCGGCCGAGGACGTGCTGCAGGACCCGCATTTCGCGGCACGCGGCAGCTTCATCGCGCTGCCCGACCCCGACCTGGGCCCCCTCACCGCCCCCGCGCCCGTGCCACGCTTCACCGGCCGCCAGGCCCCTTCGCCCCGCAGCGGCCCGGCCACCGGCCAGGACAATGCACGCATCTATGCGGCATTGGGGCTGGATGCGCAGCAGCAGGAGAGGCTGCGGCGCGAGGGCGTGATCTGAGGCCTCAAGCGGGTGGCAGCGGGCGGCGTCAGGCCGCCCTCCGCGCCGTCGCAAACAGCCCGCTGCGCAGCGCTTCCAGGTCGAGCACGCGCAGGCCGCCGTACTCCACGACGATGGCGTTTTCGCGCTGCAGCACGGACAGCGCCTCGTTGACGCGCTGGCGTGACAGGCCCACCAGGTAGGCCAGTTCCTGCTGGGTGATGCGCAGCACCTCGCCGACGCCGGGATACAGCAGCGGGTGAAAGAGCGCCGCCAGGCTGCGGGCCACGCGCAGGTCGGGGTTGGTGAGGCGGTCGATTTCGCGGGCCGAGATGAACTGGCCCAGGCGCTCGTTGAGCTGGCTCATGACGAAGCGGTTGAAGCCGATGGAGTGATCCAGCAGCCAGTGGAAGGTGTCGATGGGCAGGCCGGCGACCACGCTTTTGCGGATGGCCTGCACGTTGTAGCGGTAGGGCTCGCGCTTGACGGCCGTGCCCTCGCCGAACCAGCCGCCCGGAGGCAGGCCGGCCAGCGTCATGCTGGCGCCATCGGCGCCATCGGTGTTCATCTTGAGCAGGCCTTCGACCACGCCGAACCAGTAGGTGGGTGCGCGGCCGGTGCGGCAGACGTAGTCGCCGGACTGTGCGTCGCCGACGACCAGCGCCTTGTGCGCGCGCTCGCGCTCGGCGGGCTGGAGCAGGGCCAGCCAGGGAATGCCATCGAGTTCCTCGGGTCGGGGCGCACGACGGCGCTGGTGCAGTGACAGTTCTTGGCTCATGGAGTCGCGGCGAGGGTGCGCGGATGAATCAACAAAACCACCCAAGCATTGCCCGAGGCCAGTGGCTGGCGTGAGCGGGATTTCCAGAAGGACGGCGACCCGCTGCGAACGGGCTGGAGCGCAAGCCCCCCAACGGGCAATGAGACCGTTTTGGCACCATTTGTTACGGCGCGTTTTCCCGATGATGAGTTTCCCGAAGATTGTCGTCAAACAGACACCACGGCGTCAAAGCCAGTCCTACGATGCAGTCCAAGCCGGTGGGTCTCAGCCTGGGCATTTGCACCACGCGGCCACCATCCACGAACAACCAAGGACATGGAATGACGACCACGTTCCCGCACCTGCTGCTCCAGCATGCTGCCCAGCGCCCACAGGCACCGGCGCTGCGCGAGAAGGAATACGGCATCTGGCAGACCTGGAGCTGGAGCGAGGCCGCGCAGACCGTGCGCCACATGGCCTGCGGCCTGGCGGCGCTGGGCCTGGCACGCGGCCAGAATCTGGCCTTCATCAGCGACAACCGGCCCCATGTCTACATGGGCTTCCTGGCCGTGCAGGCGCTGGGCGCCGTGCCGATCCCGCTGTACCAGGACGCGGTGGCGGCCGAGATGCGCTTCGTCATCGAGGATGCCGAGATCGACTTCGCCTTCGCCGAGAACCAGGAGCAGGTGGACAAGCTGCTGGAGGTGCGCGAGAGCGTCCGCGGCCTGGGCCACATCATCTATGACGACCCGCGCGGCCTGCGCCACTACGACCAGCCGGGGCTGATCAGCACCGAGGCGCTGCTGCAAAAGGGCAAGGAATGGGAGGCCGCCCACCCGGGCGCCTGGGATGCCATGCTGGCGGCGCTGTCGCCCGACGACGTGTCCGTCATCCTCTACACCTCGGGCACGACGGGCAAGCCCAAGGGCGTGTGCCAGACCCACCGCAGCTTTGGCGAGTCGGCACGCGGCGGTGTGCAGGTGGACCGCCTGGGCCCTGGCGACAACGTGATCTCCTACCTGCCTCCGGCCTGGGTGGGCGACCACCTGTTTTCCTTCGCGCAGTGGCTGGTGGCGGGCTTCACCATCAACTGCCCGGAGTCGGCCTCTACCGTATCCATCGACCTGCGCGAGATCGGCCCCAGCTACTACTTCGCGCCGCCGCGCATCTTCGAGGGCATGCTGACTTCGGTGTCCATCCGCATGGAGGATGCCGCGCCGTTCAAGCAGTGGATGTACGGCCACGCCATGGCCGTGGCGCGGCGCGTGGGATCGGACATCCTGGACGGCAAGAAGGTGGGCGCGCTGGACCGCCTGAAGTACGCGCTGGGCGACCTGTGCATCTACGGCCCGCTGCGCAATGCCATGGGCCTGTCGCGCATCCGCGTGGCCTATACGGCGGGCGCGGCCATCGGGCCCGAGCTGTTCCGCTTCTTCCGCTCCATCGGCATCAATCTCAAGCAGCTCTACGGCCAGACCGAGACCTGCGCCTATGTGTGCATACAGCGCGACGGGCAGGTGGAACTGAGCAGCGTGGGCCAGGCCGCACCGGGCATCGAGCTGAAGATCGCCGACAACGGCGAGGTGCTGCTCAAGGGCGTGTCCGTGCTCAAGGAGTACTACAAGCGCCCCGACGCCACGGCCGAGGTGGTGGATGCCGACGGCTGGTTCCACACGGGCGATGCCGGCGTGATCGACGCCAGCGGCCAGCTGCGCATCATCGACCGCGCCAAGGACGTGGGCAAGACCAGCCGGGGCGCCATGTTCGCGCCCAACTACATCGAGAACAAGCTCAAGTTCTTCCCCCAGATCAAGGAGGCCGTGTGCTTCGGCCACGGTCGCGACCAGGTCTGCGCCTTCATCAACATCGACTACGAGGCCGTGGGCAACTGGGCCGAGCGCCAGGGCCTGCCCTACGGCGGCTATGTGGACCTGGCATCGAAGGCCAAGGTGCTGGAGATGGTGGCCGACTGCGTGGCCCAGGTGAACGCCGACCTGGCCGCCGAAGCCGGCATGGCCGACACGCAGGTGGCGCGCTTCCTGGTGCTGCACAAGGAGCTGGACCCCGACGACGACGAGCTGACCCGCACGCGCAAGGTGCGCCGCGGCTTCATTGCCGACAAGTACGGCGTGCTGGTCGATGCGCTGTACACGGGCAAGCGTGAGCAGTTCATCGAGACCCAGGTCAAGTTCGAGGACGGCCGCACCGGCAGCGTCAGCGCCACGCTGTCCATCATCGATGCCAAAACCCATTCGGTGGCTGCCACCGCCAGGGCCTGACCGGAGCCGCTGACATGACCCACAAGAAGATCGGCGATGTCATCCTCGACATCAAGAACATCAGCCTGCGCTTCGGCGGGGTGAAGGCGCTGACGGACATCTCGTTCGATGTGCGCGAGCACGAGATCCGCTCCATCATCGGCCCCAACGGCGCAGGCAAGAGTTCGATGCTCAACTGCATCAACGGCGTGTACACCCCGTCCGAGGGATCGATCACCTTCCGGGGCAAGACCTTCAGCCACATGAACAGCCGCCAGGTGGCCGAGATGGGCGTGGCGCGCACGTTCCAGAACCTGGCGCTGTTCAAGGGCATGAGCGTGATCGACAACATCATGACCGGCCGCAACCTGCAGATCAAAAGCGGCATCCTGATGCAGGCCCTGCGCCTGGGCCCGGCCCAGCGCGAGGAGATCCGCCACCGCGAGTTCGTCGAGCACATCATCGACTTCCTGGAGATCCAGGCCTACCGCAAGACCCCCGTGGGCCAGCTGCCCTACGGTCTGCAAAAGCGCGTGGACCTGGGCCGCGCCCTGGCCATGCAGCCGCAGGTGCTGCTGCTGGACGAGCCCATGGCCGGCATGAACGTGGAGGAAAAGCAGGACATGTGCCGCTTCATCCTCGATGTGAACGACGAGTTCGGCTCCACCATCGTGCTGATCGAGCACGACATGGGCGTGGTCATGGACATCAGCGACCGCGTCGTGGTGCTGGACTACGGCAAGAAGATCGGCGACGGCGCACCCGACGAGGTGCGCCAGAACGAAGACGTGATCCGCGCTTACCTTGGCACAGGCCATTGAGGGGACTGACATGGGATTTTTTCTGGAAACCTTGTTCGGCGGCCTCATGGTGGGCACGCTGTACGCGCTGATCGCCATCGGCTTCGTGCTGATCTTCAAGGCCTCGGGCGTGTTCAACTTCGCCCAGGGCGCGATGGTGCTGTTCTCGGCCCTGGCCATGGCGCGCTTTTCCGAGTGGATCCCGAAGTGGATCGGCATGGAGCCGGGCTGGTTCACCAACCTGCTGGCCATCTGCGTGTCGCTGGCCATCATGGTGGTCGTGGCCTGGGTGATCGAGCGGCTGGCGCTGCGCCACCTGGTCAACCAGGAGCCCATCACGCTCTTGATGGCCACGCTGGGCATCGCCTACCTGCTCGACGGCCTGGGCCCGATGATCTTCGGCAGCGCCGTCTACAGCATCAACGTGGGCATGCCCAAGGACCCCATGTTCATCCTCGACGGCCTGTTCGAGGGCGGCGTGCTGCTGAGCCAGGAAGACCTGTATGCGGCCTGCATCGCCGCGCTGCTGGTGGCCGCGCTCAGCGTGTTCTTCCAGAAGACCAAGACCGGCCGCGCGCTGCGCGCCGTGGCCGACGACCACCAGGCGGCGCAGTCCATCGGCATCCCGCTGTCGCGCATCTGGGTCATCGTCTGGTCGGTGGCCGGCGGCGTGGCCCTGGTGGTGGGCATCATCTGGGGCTCCAAGCTGGGCGTGCAGTACTCGCTGTCGCTGGTGGCCCTGAAGGCCCTGCCCGTGGTGATCCTGGGCGGCCTGACCTCGCTGCCCGGCGCCATCATCGGCGGCCTGATCATCGGCGTGGGCGAGAAGCTCTCCGAGGTCTACCTGGGCCCCATGGTCGGCGGCGGCATCGAGACCTGGTTCGCCTACGGCCTGGCCCTGTGCTTCCTGCTCGTGCGGCCCCAGGGGCTGTTCGGCGACAAGATCATCGACCGCGTCTGAGACCGTATACGGAGAACTTGCACCATGTTTTATCGTGAGAACGGTCAATTCAAGACGACCTACGCATCCGACCAGCAGATCTTCGGCGTCGCCCAGGACCGCTGGGCCATCGTGGCGCTGCTGGCCGTCGCCTTCCTGGTGATTCCCTTCAGCGTCAGCGACTACACCTTCCAGGCCGTGCTGATCCCCTTCCTGATCATGTCGCTGGCGGCGCTGGGGCTGAACATCCTGGTCGGCTACTGCGGCCAGATCTCTCTGGGAACGGGCGCCTTCATGGCCGTGGGCGCCTATGCGGCCTACAACCTGCAGGTGCGTTTCGAGGGCATGCCGCTGCTGGTGGCCCTGATCGGCGGCGGCGTGCTGGCCATGGTCTTCGGCGTGATCTTCGGCCTGCCCAGCCTGCGCATCCGCGGCCTGTACCTGGCCGTGGCCACGCTGGCCGCCCAGTTCTTCGTGGACTGGCTGACCAGCCGCGCCGCCTGGGTGACGAACAACTCCTCCTCGGGCTCGGTGAGCGCAGGCCCGCTGTCCATCATGGGCTGGAAGATCGACACGCCCATGGAAAAGTACCTGCTGTGCCTGGGCATCCTGTGCCTGCTGGGCCTGGCGGCCAAGAACCTGGTGCGGGGCGCCATCGGCCGCGAATGGATGGCCATGCGCGACATGGACGTGGCCGCCAGCGTGATCGGCATCCGCCCGACCTACGCCAAGCTCAGCGCCTTTGCCGTGAGCAGCTTCATCGTCGGCGTGGCCGGCGCGCTGTGGGGCTTCGTACACCTGGGTGCCTGGGAGCCTGCGGCCTTCAGCCTGGACCGCTCGCTGCAGCTGCTGTTCATGATCATCATCGGCGGCCTGGGTTCGGTGGTCGGCAGCATCTTCGGCGCGGCCTTCTTCGTGCTGCTGCCGCTGCTGCTCACCCAGGTGCCTCACTGGCTGGGCCTGCCGCTGTCCACGGCCACGGCGACCTACCTGGAGCACATGATCTTCGGTGCGCTGATCGTGTTCTTCCTGATCGTGGAGCCGCACGGACTCGCGAAGCTGTGGGCCACAGCCCGCCAGAAGCTTCGCGTCTGGCCCTTCCCGCATTGAGTTGATCTGTATCGAGACAGGGCGCCACAGAGTGCCGGATAACCGGGGAATCTTCCCCAGCCAACTAGGAGACAACGTCATGATGTTCAAGAAAGTCGCCATCGCCGCCGCCACCGTCGCAGCCGGAATCGGCGGCCTCGTGGCCGCCCCCGCCGTCCAGGCCCAGGACCAGTTCGTGCCGCTGCTGGTCTACCGCACGGGCCAGTTCGCTCCGCTGGGCATTCCATGGGCCGATGGCAAGCAGGACTACATCAAGCTGGTCAACGCCAAGGGCGGCATCAATGGCGTGAAGATCGCCTACGAGGAATGCGAGACGGCCTACGACACGGCCAAGGGCGTGGAGTGCTATGAGCGCCTGAAGGGCAAGGGCGGCGGCGCGGCGGGCTTCGATCCGCAGTCCACCGGCATCACGTTCGCCGTGACGGACAAGGCGCCCGGCGACAAGATGCCCATCATCACCACGGGCTACGGCCTGTCGCAGTCGGCCGACGGCAAGGTCTTCGAGTGGAACTTCCCGCTGCTGGGCAACTACTGGACGGCGGCCGACTCCATCATCCAGGACATCCTCAAGAAGGAAAAGGGCAGCCTCAAGGGCAAGAAGATCGCCCTGGTCTACCACGACTCGCCCTATGGCAAGGAACCCATTCCGCTGCTGCAAAAGCGCGCCGCCAAGGAAGGCTTCGACCTGACGCTGCTGCCCGTGACGGCGCCCGGCGTGGAGCAGAAGTCCACCTGGCTGCAGATCCGCCAGCAGCGCCCCGACTACGTGCTGCTGTGGTCGGCCGGCGTGATGACGCCCACGGCCGTGCGCGAGGCGCAGGCCACCGGCTACCCGCGCGAGAAGATGTACTCCATCTGGTGGGCCGGCTCGGACCATGACGTGAAGGACATCGGCGCCGGCGCCAAGGGCTACAACACCGTGACCATCCACAACACGGCCGAGCACGACAAGGTGCACGACGAGGTCAAGGCCATGGTCTACGACAAGGGCCAGGGCACGGCCACCGACGCCAAGGAACTGGGCGCCATGGCCCATACGCGCGGCATGGTGATCTCCATGCTGCAGGTGGAGGCCATCCGCACGGCACAGGAAAAATACGGCAAGGGCAAGGTCATGACCTCCGAGCAGGTGCGCTGGGGCCTGGAGAACCTGAACCTCACGCAGGAGCGCCTCAACGAGCTGGGCTTCGGCAAGATCATCCGCCCCGTCAAGACCAGCTGCGACAACCACCTGGGCACCGACTGGTCGCGCATCGCCCAGTGGGATGGCGCCAAGTGGAAGGTGGTCTCCGACTGGTACCAGGCCGACAAGTCCATGGTCGAACCGCTGGTCAAGGAGTACGCGGACAAGTACGCCAAGGAAAAGAACGTAAAAGCTAGAACTTGCACCCCCTGAGGCGCTTGCGCGCCTTCCCCCTCTCTACCCGCTTCGCGGGGGGGAGGGGGACGACACCCTCGGTGCGGGGCGGCCCTTCCTCGGTGTCCCTGAGTTGGGGCATGCCCCGCGCAGAGATGCTTCGAGAGTTGCGGCCCCGCACTCCGCTTTCGTATCAACGCCCATGGACGACGCCATGACCACCGCACCCACCTCCGCCCCGGCCGCCAGCGATCCGCTGCTCGTGGTCAATGGCATCGAAGTCATCTACAACCATGTGATCCTGGTGCTCAAGGGCGTTTCGCTCCAGGTGCCGCGCGAGAGCATCGTGGCCATTCTGGGCGGCAACGGCGCGGGCAAGACCACGACGCTGCGCGCCATCTCCAACCTGCTCAAGGGCGAGCGCGGCGAGGTGACCAAGGGCACGATCGAGCTGGAGGGCGAGCGCATCGAAAGCCTCACGCCCTCCGAGCTGGTGCAGCGCGGCGTGGTCCAGGTCATGGAGGGGCGGCACTGCTTCGCCCACCTGACCATCGAGGAAAACCTCATGACCGGCAGCTACACGCGCACCGACAAGGGCGAGATCGCGGCCAACCTCGAGAAGGTCTACAACTACTTTCCGCGCCTGAAGACGCGCCGCACCTCGCAGGCCGCCTACACCTCGGGCGGCGAGCAGCAGATGTGCGCCATCGGCCGCGCGCTGATGGCCAACCCGCGCATGGTGCTGCTGGACGAACCCTCGATGGGCCTGGCCCCGCAGATCGTCGAGGAGGTGTTCAACATCGTCCGCGACCTCAACAGCAAGGAAAAGGTCACCTTCCTGCTGGCCGAGCAGAACACCAACATGGCGCTCAAGTACTCGGACTACGGCTACATCATGGAAAGCGGCCGCATCGTCATGGACGGCGCGGCCTCGGACCTGGCCAGCAACGAGGACGTCAAGGAGTTCTACCTGGGCGTGGGCGGCGGCGAGCGCAAGAGTTTCAAGGACGTGAAAAGCTACAAGCGCAGAAAACGTTGGCTTGCATGAATACCCCCTGAGTCGCTTCGCGCCTTCCCCCTGAAAGGGGGACGACACCCTCGGTGCGGGGGCGGCCCTTCCTCGGTGTCCCTGGGGTTGGGCCGCGCCGGTTTCGCAGGCCAGGGGCGGCACAAGGATTGTTGGAATCTTTCTTTCACCGCTGGCCGGACTCCATCTGCCCTTTTCCACATACAGGACTAGCCATGAGTGCCTTCTACGACGCGCTGGAGACGCGCACCCCTGACGAACGCGAAGCAGCGCTGCTGGCCGCCCTGCCCCGGCAGATCGCCCATGCGCAGCAACAGTCGGCTGCCTTCGCCCGGATCCTGGACGGCGTCGACGCCGCGCAGATCACCAGCCGCGAGGCCCTGGCCCGCCTGCCGGTGACGCGCAAGTACGAGCTGCTGCAGCGCCAGGCCGAGCAGCGGCCCGCGCAGATCTTCGGCGGCTTCAACGCCATCGGCCTGGGCCAGCCCATGCCGCGCCTGTTCTGCAGCCCCGGCCCCATCTACGAGCCCGAGAGCCGCCGCCCCGACTACTGGCGCATGGCGCGCGCGCTGCATGCCTCTGGCTTTCGGCCCGGCGAGCTGGTACACAACTGCTTCAGCTACCACTTCGTGCCCGCGGGCTCGATGATGGAAAGCGGCGCCCATGCGCTGGGCTGCACGGTGTTCGCAGGCGGCACGGGCCAGACCGAGCAGCAGGTGCAGGCCATGGCCGACCTGCGTCCCGCCGGCTACGTGGGCACGCCCAGCTTCCTCAAGATCATTGTGGAAAAGTCCGTGGAGATGGGCCTGCCCATCCCGTCCGTGACCAAGGCCATGGTCTCGGGAGAGGCCTTTCCGCCCTCGCTGCGCGACTGGCTGGCCGAGCGCGGCATCGCGGGCTACCAGTGCTACGCCACGGCCGACCTGGGCCTGATCGCCTACGAGACCGAAGCGCGCGAAGGCCTGGTGCTGGACGAGCAGGTCATCGTCGAGATCGTGCGCCCCGGCACGGGCGACCCCGTGGCGCCCGGCGAGGTGGGCGAACTGGTGATCACCACCTTCAACCCCGACTACCCGCTGATCCGCTTCGGCACGGGCGACCTCTCTGCCGTGCTGCCCGGCCAGTGCCCCACGGGCCGCACCAATGCGCGCATCAAGGGCTGGATGGGACGCGCCGACCAGACCACCAAGGTGCGCGGCATGTTCGTGCACCCGGGCCAGATTGCCGACGTCGTGCGCCGCTTTCCGCAGGTGGGGCGCGCAAGGCTGGTGGTCACGGGCGAGATGGCCAATGACCAGATGCAGTTGCTGGTCGAAACCCGCGAGACCTCGCCGGGCCTGGCCCAGCAGCTGTCCGACGCGGTGCGCGAAGTGACCAAGCTGCGCGGCGACGTGCAGATGGTGCTGCCGGGCACCCTGCCCAATGACGGCAAGGTGATCGAAGACGCGAGGTCGTACAAGTAGCCACCGAGGCGCGGGGGACGGTGGCCGCGCCGCCGCGCAGCCGGCGCAATCCCTGAAAACATGACGCCTGTCAAGCCTCCAAGGGTTTGCACTAGATCAATGGCAAGGGAATCTGCTGCGGCGCAATAGAAACAATTCTTAAAATTCGTCTCCTCGTGCATTCGGTTTCTTTTGCGTGTTTGCCCTTTAGGGCGAAAACGCATCGCCCCCTATCATTTGCACGCCATTCACCTGGAGACACTATGAAAGCATTGTTCAAGATCGCAGCCATCGCCCTGGCAGCCGGCGCAGCCATTGGCGCTCATGCGCAGGACTATCCTGCCGCAGGCAAGACGATCACCCTCATCGTGCCGTTCACCGCAGGCGGCCCGACCGACAAGGTGGCCCGCGATCTGGCCGAGTCCATGCGCAAGCATCTGAACAATGCCACCATCGTGGTGGACAACGCCGACGGCGCCGGCAGCACCATCGGCACGGCCAAGGCTGCACGTGCCCGCCCTGACGGCTACACGCTGCTGATCAACCACATCGGCATGTCCACGATCCCGTCGCTGTACCGCAAGCTGTCGTTCAACGTGCTCAACGACTTCGAGTACGCCGGCATCATCAACGACGTGCCCATGACCCTGATCGGCCGCCCCAGCCTGCCGGCCAAGAACTTCGCCGAGGTCAAGGACTGGATCGGCAAGAACCAGGGCAAGGTCAACCTGGCCAATGCCGGCATCGGTTCCGCCTCCCACCTGTGCGGCCTGATGCTGCAGGCGGCCATGAAGACCGAAATGACGCCCGTGCCCTACAAGGGCGCCGCGCCGGCCATCGCCGACCTGATCGGCAACCAGGTCGACCTGCTGTGCGACCAGACCACCAACACCACGGGCCAGATCACGGCCAAGAAGGTCCAGGCCTATGCCGTGACCACGCCCAAGCGCCTGGTCATGCCCGCACTGAAGGACCTGCCGACGCTGGCCGAAGTGGGCGTGCCTGACTTCCAGGTCACCATCTGGCATGGCCTGTACGCGCCCAAGGGCACGCCGGCCGACGTCGTCAAGAAGGTCAACGAGGCAATGAAGGCCGCCCTCAAGGACCCCGAGTTCATCAAGCGCCAGGAAGCCCTGGGCGCCGTGATCGCCAGCGACGGCCGCATCGAACCCGAAGGCCACAAGAAGTTCGTCCAGGCCGAGATCGAGAAGTGGGGCAAGGTCATCAAGGCAGCCGGCACCTACGCCGACTGATCCCGAGGACCACCACCGCGACGGATCGCCCAGTTGCAACCACGATCAAGCCCGGCTTCGGCCGGGCTTTTTCGTTGGCGGGGACGGCGCGACAGCGGCGATGCAGGGTTCAGGGCGCCGGCCCGCGCAGCGCCATCACGGCCTGCCAGCTGCCGCCACGCTGGCTTGCGTTGTAGAGGTTGCTCTGCGTGTTGCCGGGACCTTCGTAGTAGCTGCCGCGCATCAGGCATTGCGATCCCGAGGCCGTGCAGTGCACAAGCTCGACGCCGAACATCAGCGCCGGCCGGCCGCTGGCCCGGTCCAGCACCTGCTCGCCGCCCTTGCCCACGTCGCAGGCCGAAGCCGGCCGCACCTGGCTCTGGCCGCTGAGCAGGGCCAGCGTGCCGGCATCGGGGTCCAGCAGCGCCCATCCACGGCCGTTGCCTATGCAGTAGGCCGCCGCCTTGGACGCGG